>NZ_JBSHMS010000003.1:177525-368839 GCF_053645575.1 Nocardia sp. NPDC055321 | reverse complement strand
TGGGCAGCTTCAGTTGTGTATAATAGACAGCCTCGGGATCGGTGCTGATGAATCGAGTTGGGGGAGCCCGCTCGTGCCCGGCCGGGCACGAGCGGGGTGGAGCTGTCGGAGCGGTTGCCGCGTCGGGCGGCCGGTGGAAGGCGTCTGCCTCAGGAGCCGACGATGTCGGAGCAGGCGAAGGTGATCTCGAACTTGGAGTTCTTGACACCCGCGGTCGGGTTGCTCATGTCCGGGGTGCCGACGCCCTCGCCGGTGACGGTGTAGGTCTTGCCGTCCTTGACGACCTTCGCCGAGCCGCCGGGCATGCCGTTGCCGAAGCCGATGGCGTAGGGCAGGCCGTTGTCGCCGCCCTTGCTGCCCGCGATGCCGACCGCCTGCACGGTGCTGTCGTCGGTCAGGGTGGCGCTCACGGTGAGCTGGCCGTAGGTGGCGTTGGCGGTGTCGGTCAGCGCCAGGGCCAGGGTTCCGCCCTGCTTGACGCAGGTGGTGTCGAACGTGCCGTCCAGCGTCTTGCCGTCCACGATGGCCGAGGACTTTCCGGCCGGTGCGGCGTTGCCCGGGGTGGCGGCGCCGGTGGCGGCCGAGGTGCTGGAGGTGGAGCTGCCCGAGTCGTCGCTGCAGCCGGTGACCAGGAGGGCGGCGGTGGCGGCGGCGGTGAGGGCGGCGGCGATGCGAACGGACTTGGTGTTCATGGTGTTTCCTCGATCTTCTGTGGTGGCTCCCCGGTGGAGCCGTTGAGAGAACCGTAGAAACCGGCCGACGCCCTACCGATACCAACTTTCGGTGCGTGATCGGGGCGAGAACTCCGCTAGCCTGGGCGAATGCGACGACCGAGGGCGATGGTGCTGGACGAGGTCTGGCGCCGCCTCGACGGTGTCGAGGCGTTGAGCGGGCCGCACGGCGGGCCCTTGCGCCGCACCGTGAACCTGATCCTGGATCCGCTGGTGATCCGGCCGGTGCAGAATCCGCTGTGCGCGGGGTCGGTGCTGAGCGCGGACGGCGCGGTGCTGCTGACCACGCGCCTGCTCGCGGCCGCGGACGTGCTGCGCGCGGCCGCAGCCTGGTTCACCCTGCTCAAGCAGGTGCGGCGGGCCCTGCGGATCACCGAGGGCAATGCCCAGGACCTGTACTTCCAGCGGTGCTTCGAGCTGGCGACGGTGTCGGGCCTGCCCGATCCGGTGCGGGACCGGGCCGCGGCCGAGGCGGCGCTGCGCGAGATCCACGACATGACCGCCGGGCGGACCACCCAGGCGCTCAAGGAGTATCTGGCCGACCCGGAGCAGGCGCGCGAGCTGGGCGAACTCATCGCGACGGCGTGGCGGCGGCGGCCTTTGAGCCCCGATCCGGATCCGACGATCGCGCTCGCCGAACTGCTCGACGCGTGCGCGGCGGGCCGGCTCGGCGAGCCCGAACCCGACGTGGACATCGAAGATCTGACCGCGGCCTACGTGGGCACGCACAGCGGAATCCGCATGTGGCGGGCGGAGAACGGGAACGCGGCCCAGGAGCTCGGGCTCACCGCGCACGAGCTGCCGCGGCCGCCGGGCGTGGGCGGTTCGGCGTCCAAGGCCAGCCTGGGCCTGCCCTTCGATCGGACCATTCACGAGCGCGTGTTCACGGTGTTGCAGGCGTCGAGCGAGCGGGCGGAACTGCCGCCCATTCCGGAGCTGGTGACCGCGGAGGTGGCGCGGGCGTGCTCGCCGTGGTCGCTGCTGGACGAGTCGCTGCGCGTGGCCGCCGCGGCGGGGTCGGTGCTGGCGGCACAGCTGCGGCCGATCGTTGCCGAGCGTGCGGGCGTGCGCGGGGAGGGCGATCGCTGGCATGCCGGTGCCGAGATGCGCGCGCCCCTGGCAGGGGCGTCGGCGGCGGCCGGCGAGCGCGGCGGGACCGCACTGGACGATGCGCGGGGCGGGGTCGGTGCGAGGTCCCGCCCGGCCCGGGATGGCGCGGGGTGGGACGGGGCCGAAGCGGGGGTGCCTGCGGCCCCGGATGGCGGTGTGCTGGGTGCGGGTGGCGAAGTGGTTGCGGTCCACGGTGATCGGGCACTCGGGACCGGGCGAGCGGAGTCCGCGGCCGCTCGGGTGATCAACGCGCGGTGGCAGCGGGAAGCCTATGTGCTGCAGGCCCGGCGGCTGGTGGTGCGGGCGGAGGGGGCGAGCGGGCCGCTGGAGGCGATCGCGGCGGAGCTGCGCGTGCCGTGGCGGGTGTATTCGCGGCGGCTGTGGGTGCGGTTGCACGGGCGGGACGTGCGCGAATTCCCCGTGTACGCGCCCGATGAGCTGTGGGATGTGCTCGACGGGGTGGCGCGGTCGGTGATCCTGGACCACCGGACCCGCGTCAAACGAGCCCTGGCGACGACCGAGATCGCGGCGGAACCGATGGAATCGAGGGCGGGATGAGCGAGGTGGTGATTCGGCGGCTCGCGGACGGGCTGACGGGCATTCTGGCGCCCGGCGCGCCGAGCGCGCTCGATGCGACGGCCGAGGTCGATGTCATGGTGCTCGAGGTCGCGGGCGGGCACCTGACGTGGAATGTGCTTGCCCCGCAGCAGCTTCCGTCGGCGGTGATCGACGACGCCGAGCTCGCGCAGCAGTGGGTGTGGGCGTTGTACGGCGAATCGATCGCGCTCGCGCTGGACGACGCGCTCACGGCGGGCGAACCGAGCGCGTCGCCGCCGGACGGGTTCACGGCGTCGTCGACGGCCGCGGCGGACCCGGGGCAGCCCGCGCTGGCCGCCAGTGCGCGGCGACTGGCGTACGCGCACTGGGCATCTCGCTGGTGGCCGGCCTCGACCATCGACGCGATCCCGGCATTGGATCCGGGGCTGCTGGACCGGGATATCGCCGCGCTCACCGAGGAATGCGAGTCCCTGGTGGACGGCGCCGACGCCGTCGTACCCGCGGTGTCCGCGCCGGTCGAAAGCCTGCCGCGGGCAACGGATTACGCGCTGGCGGCCGGGGCGGACGGCGAACAGCCGGGTGCGCTGGTCCTGGCGCGGGGCCGCGGCGGCTGGGATTGGCGGTACTGCCCGCCCGGGCTGGTGGACGCCTCCGAGCGAGCGGTGTCCTGGCGCGTGGTGCGCGCGGGCGGCGAGACGACCGTGGCGGTCAGCGCGGCCGCCGCGCCGGAGGCTCCCGAGGATGTCGCGGCGTACCTGCGGCCCTGGGCGCGTATCGATTCCGGCGGCACGCTGATCGAGGCCGCCCTGACGCCCAGTGGCGGGGCATGGGTGGGCGCGGCGGCGGTGTCGTCCGCGGGTGCGCCGGTCCACGTCGATATCCACGTGCCGGGCTTCGGCATTCGTACCGGGGGCGCCTCGGTGGACCTGCGGTCGCGGATCCGCGACTTCGCGGCGGCGCGGCTGCGGCATGCCGCCGGTGTCAGCGCCCATGAGCAGAGGGACGCGCCGCTGCTGGCCGAAATCGCCGCCGCCGCCGAGGATTCGGACTTCTGACGTGCCCATGACCAGCGGTGCGGGCCCCGAGGAGTCGCCGGCGCTGCGGGCCGGGGCCGAGGCGATGGTGCGCGGGGAGCTGCGCGAGGCGCTGCGCATCTTCGACGCGGCGGTGCTGACCGAGCCGGGCGATTACGCGCTGTGCGCACTGGTCGACGCGGCGTGTGTCGCCGATCAGCTCGGTGAGCACGCCGAGGCGGTGGCCCGATTCCGGGAAGCGCTGGCGCGCATGCCCGACCACGCGCCGCGGATGCGACCGGTCGCGCTCATCAACCTGTCGCAGGCGCTGCAGCACCTCGGGGATCTGGACGGCGCGCAGGAGGCCATGGAGCGGGCGCGGGCGGTGCTGGCCGCCCCGGACGCGCCCGCGGATCTGCGCTTCGCCGGGCTGGTCTCGGCCACCGCGCTGGCGCTGCACCGGCAGCAGTGGTCGCGTGCGATCGAGTTGGGCAACGAATCGCTCTCCGCCGCAGAGCATTACGCGCCCGCGCAGGCCGGGCATCCGCTGATGAACCTGGCGGCCGCGCATTTCGAGACCGGGCGCTGGGAACTGGCCGAGGATTTCGCCGGGCAGGCGCTCGCCGCGTTCGCCGGCGCCGGGGACAGTTCCGGGGTGGCCGAGACGACGCAGAATCTGGCCATCATGCATTCGCGGTCCGGTCGGTTCGACGAGGCCGAACGGCTGCTGCTGGCCGCGCAGAAGTACTTCGACGAGACCGGGGTCGCCTATCGGGCCGGGATCGGCTGGAAGGTTATGGGTTTCATCGCCGAGCAGCGCACGGACCTGAACCTGGCCGAGACGCGGTATCGGCAGGCGCTCGCGCATTTCGAGGAGTCGGGCGCGGTCATCGACGCCGCCGATGTCCGAACCCGTTCGGCCATGGTCGCTTTCGCCGCGCACCGCTACGCCGACGGGGAGCGCGCCCTGGCCGACGCCCGCGCCACCTACGCCGGGCACGGCCTGGGACTGCACTGCGCCCAGCTGGACTACTGGCACGCCGGGCTGCTGGAACCGCTGCTCGAGGCCGATCCCGCCCTGCTGCCCCGCGCGGTCGATCTGGCCGTGCCCGCGGCGCTGGCCCTGGACGCGGTTCGCTACGAACTCCCCGACGGCCCGCAGCGCGAAACCTGGAGCCGCCGCATCGCCGATCCCGCGCTGCGCGTCGCCTTCCGCTACGCCTACCTCGCCGGCGATGCCCGTCTGATCGCCGATCTGATCGAAACCAGCTGCGTCGGAACGACCCTCGATATCGGCCGGATCGCCGCAGCCGCCCCCGTTCCCCATCATCTGAACCTGCTCGAGCCCATGGCGACCCCGTCCCCGCCCACCGCCGCGGTCGCCGACGCCCTGCACCTGGGCAGCGCGCTCGCCGCCGTGGCGGCCGGCGCCGGCCTGCCGGTGGCCCCGCCCCCGCACGTGGCGGTGGCCCCCGACGGCCACCTCGCCCTCGCCCCCTGGATCGCCGCCGCCGAACAACGCTACGGCCGCCGTCTCCGCGACGATCGCGTGGTCACGTCGTGAATGCGGCCGTGAGCGGGCAGCCGACGGCGCTGGTGCGGATGGCCGACGCGGGGGAGCTGTTCATCACCTGGCGGTGGGTGGATCATCCGGCCGCCGCGGGTATCGGGGTCGTGCCCCGGGAGCAGGTGGAGGCGGCGGTCGGGCGGTTCGCGGCCGCGCTGCCCGCGCCGGGGGAAGCGGGTGGGCTCGAAAAGGTCTTGAGCACCGGTGAACTGGCGTACCTTGCGGCGGAAGATGAGCTGGCGCAGCTGCTTTCGGCGACCTTCCTGCCGTATCAGCTCGCGGTGCAGCTGTACGAGCTGCACGTCGCGGGGGTGCGGCCGCTGCTGCGAATCCAGCCGTCGCCGCGGGTGGCGCAGATCCCGTGGGAGCTGATCGCGCCGGACGCGGGGCTGCGGCTGGTGGAGATCGCCGACGTGAGCCTGCTGGCGCCGGCGGGAATCGTGCAGGCGCCCGCCCGGATCGGGCGGTCGTGGGAGAGCGCGCGGGAGCTGCCGGTGGTGGCGGTGCTCGACCCGCGCGTGCCCGGATTCCGGGCCGATTCGGTGCTGGGCTCGGTGCTGGGCCGGATGGAGGCGGGCGCTCCGCTGGCCGAACTGGTCGCGGGTCACGCCGCGCGGGACCGTTTGGTGCCCCGGGTCGGCGACCCGCTCGAAGCGTTCCGGCGGACCGATCTGGATCGGGACTGGCTCGGGGAGGTGCTGCGCACCGGGGCCTCCCGCCTGCTCTACGTCGGCCACGTGACCGCCGCCGCGCCCGAATCCGGGCGCAGCGAGTCGGCCACCCTGCACCTGGCCTGCACCGCGGACACCCTGGGTTTCGCCCCGGCCGAACGCGATCACCGCCCGCTCTCCGCGCGCGATCTGCTGCTGGGCACCCACACCCTGGCCGACGATCCGCGCAGCGGACCACAGCTCTGGCCCATTCCGAGCCGGGTGGCTCTCATCGCCTGCGAGAGCGGCGGGGACCTGCGCTTCGGTGAGGCGCTGGGCCTGGTGGCCGCGATGCTCACCGGCGGCGCCGAACTCGTCACCGCCGGTCGCTGGCCGCTGCCCACCGATCTCGCCTTCCAGCGACTGGGCGGTGCGCCCGCCACCAGCCGTCCCCTGCAGGACGCCGTGTGCGCCATCGACGCGGCCCACGAGGGGGCCGATCCGGTACGGGCGCTCAACGACTGGCAGCGCACCCGCCTGGCCGCCTGGCGCGCGACCGGCGCGATCGAGAACTCGCCGCTGATCTGGGCGGCCTTCGCCACCATCGACGCCCGCTGAGGTCCGGTCGCGGCGGATCCGGACCTCGGGGCCGAATATCACCCGTGACGTGTGAGGACCGCCGGCGCGGGATCGGGCAGCGTGGGGAGTCCGTGCCCGGCGACCGCCGGGGGCGGTGTGCTCGTCCACGTCACGTTGCCCGATCCGACGCCGCACCTGCCGCGGTGAGACAGGGGAGTCCATGGGTATGCACAGCTTTGGGGTTATGGCACGCCGCCCGCTGGTGCGGGCCGCGGCGGTGAGTCTGTCGATCGCGATGGCGGGGCTGGCCCTGGCGGCCTGCGGCGGTGATTCCTCGGACTCGGATTCGGGCACTTCGAGCAGCGCTGCCGCCGACGATCAGACGGCCATCGCGTCCGACGCTTACGTCTTCGGGTATCCGCTGGTCCTCATGGACGCCACCCGTGCCGCGGCCGGCGAGTCCAACCGCTTCGATCACGCCGACGCGCTGCCCACGCCGGATGATCGGCAGGTGGTGCGGCTGAACCTGGACACCCTGTACTCGCAGGCCTGGCTGGACTTGAAGGCCGAGCCGATGATCCTGCAGGTGCCGGAGATGGAGAGCGACCGGTACTGGCTCATGCAGATCCTGGACGCGTGGACCAACACCACCCATGATCCGGGCAACCTCGATCCACAGGTGGGGTCGGACACCAAGACCGGCCCGTTCACCTACGCGGTCACCGGCCCGGGATTCGAGGGCACGCTGCCCGAGGGCGTCACCCAACTGAAGATGCCCACCGATATGGCCTGGATTCTGGGCCGGGTGCAGGTGAACGGCGAGTCCGATGTGGCTGCCGTGCAGGCCATTCAGGAGCAGATGAAGCTCGTGCCGCTGAGCAGGTGGGTGGCGGGTGACCGCGAGAATTTGCCCCCGGGGCAGCCGAGCGACAAGACCAAGAGCCCGTCGCAGCAGGTCGCGCAGATGTTCGCCCCGCAGTTCTTCGCCACGCTCAACGAGCTCATGACCGCCAATCCTCCCGCGGCGGCGGACGAGCCGGCCATGAAGCGGTTCGCCGAGATCGGCGTGGCCCCCGGCGGCAATACCGACAAGACCACGCCCGACGTCCTCAACGCGGGCGCGCAGGCGGGGATGAAGGCGATCTCCTCGTTCACCGATCCGGACCGCAAGAACGAGAACGGCTGGCTCTTCGGCACCGACGTGGGCACCTACGGGACCGACTACGCGTTGCGCGCCAACACCGCCATGCTGGGCCTGGGCGCGAATCTGCCCAAGGACGCGGTGTATCCGACGATCTTCGTCGAGCCCGCCGGCGGTGGCTCGAACGGCAAGTACACCCTGCACTTCGATGCCGGGAAACTGCCGCCCGCCAAGGCTTTCTGGTCGATCACCGCTTACGACGCGGACAGCTTCCTGGTCGCCAATCCGGCGAACATCTACTCGGTGGGCCATCAGGTCCCGGTCACCGCGAACCCCGACGGTTCGGTGGACATCATGGTGCAGAGCGCCGACCCGGGTTCGGGCGTGCCCGCCGGAAACTGGCTGCCCATACCGGAATCCGGCAACTTCTCGCTGACCATGCGGTTGTACGCGCCGGAACAGAGCGTGATCGACGGCAGTTGGCAGCCGCCGGCGCTGAAGGCCGGGTCCTAGGTTCTCTCGTATCCGCGTCCCCCGGTGGCTCGATCGCACCGGGGGACGCGTGCGTCCGCGAGGTCGGTGGCGTTGCGGCGGTCCCGGGCCCGCGCGTCCGATCTCGCAACCCTCGGTACGAGTAGCGTTGGGCCGCTAGATGATTCCGTGGAATCGAGCACGATCCAGGGTGCCGCCCCGGGTGTTGGTGCCCAACTTGCCGTAGATACCCCGCAGGTGCGTCTTGACGGTGTTGACCGACACCCCGAGATCCTCGGACATCTCCTGCGCCGTACGCCCCGAGGGCAGCAGCCGCAGCACCGCCAGCTCGGTCTTGGTCAGCGCGGGCCCGCGCTGGGCCCGCCCGGCCGCCGGATGCGCCCGCACGCGATCCGCGAAAGCGTCCAGGCGCCCGAACCTTCCGGTGTATTCGTCGAGCATCGCCAACACCCCCGGCACATCCAGGAACGGCCGGATGATCCCCTCGTCCGCCCCGCGCCGAAGGGCCCGCTCGAGGCTCGGCCGCACCCGCCGCCCATGCCCGAGCCGTTCGGCCGCACTGGCGTCGAGCAGCCACGCGGTCACCTCGGTGACCGGATGCACGCCCGCCACGGTGTCCAGCACCGAAACGAGCAGTGCCCGAGTAGATTTCGACCGGTTCCCGACCTCCGCGATACACGCCCGCGCGACGACGACGTCCGCCGACTCACCCAGCGCCCCCGCCCCCACCTCGACCAGCTCCTGCGCGAGCCCCGCCTCGTTGACCCCCAGCAGCGCCCACACCGCCGCCGGGAGCAGGGGCCCGCCGGCCGCAGCGCCCTCACTTCGCAACAACCGGGAAAGACTGTCCCGCAGCCCGTTCGCCGCCGGAAACCGTTCCGCGTCCGGCGCGTGAAAAGCCATCAACCACCCGATGACCCGGGTGACGCTGTCACCCCACTCTTCGCCCCCGCCGCCCAGCGCCGCCGCATACGGCCGGGCTTCGGACAGACACGCGTCGTCGAATACGGACGCAACTTCCCGCGCTCTGATGGCATGCCTTGCGTCGGTGCAGTTGTGCCGCCCGCACTTATGCCGGTCGCCGGTGGCGGGAGTGGGTGCCGGATCGCTGCCACAGCAGCCGCGCTGCGCCGGGTCGCCGCTCGGAGACGCCGCGAGTAGCCGGGAGTCGGTATGCCGGATCAGGGTGGGATCGCAGGGGGAGCAGGGCATGTCGTGATCCCGGCGGGCGGGTGTGCCCGTGTACACGATGGGGTGGTCGGGTGTCGTGCCCTGCCAGTGGCAGGCCAGGGCGGCGAGGGCGGCCGCGTGGTCCGCGGTTGAGGTATGTGAGAGATCGTGGCGTGTGGCCACGTACCGCGCGTCGTCGGCGCGGTCGCGCATCGTGGTGATCGCGCCGTTCAGGTAGGCCGTCAGTGACAGGTGGGTCATCGCTCGCAGGGCTACGCGATGGCGGCCGCGGCGGGATGCCAGGGCTAGACAGTGCCGCAGCGCGCGTTCACTGTCGGCGAGGTCGCCGCGCAGGGCCCGCGAGACCGCGAGTTGCAGGGCGAGATAGCAGTCGATGTCGGGTTGCCCTGTCTCGGTTGGCGGTTCGTCCGTGCCGAGCTCATGGTCTCCGTTGCCGACTGCGGCAGCATCCTGGTCGGTGTGGAGGGTTACGGCCCGGGTCAGCAAGCGCAGCCAGTGGATGGGGGCCAGGGAGGGGGCGTCGGGGCGGGCGTGGACCAGGGCCGAATACGCTGCGGCCTCGGTCATTTCGCCGCGGGACCGGGCGTGGACGGCGCGTAGGAGCCAGACGAAGCTGTCGTCGGTGACGGCGGGGGAGGCCGCGTCGAGGGCGTGCAGGAGGGGCTCGCCGGAGCCGTCCAGGACCAGGGCGAAGGCATTGTCGCGCAGGAAGGCTCGTAGGGCGGTGTCGTTCCGGGCGGCTATCAGGTGGGGGAGAGCCCGGAGGGGTTCGGCGGCGGCCAGTAGCCAGGTCGCGGCTCGGTCGTGTAGGTCCGGCAGGAGGGCGGGGTGGGTTCGGCGGGCCTCGGCGAGCAGGTGGGCGCGGACCAGGGGGTGGTGTTCGAGCCAGATCCGGTCGCCGCGCACCTCGCGGGTGAAGGGGAACCCGGCGGCTTCCAGGAGCGCCAGCTGGTGGGCCGCGTCGGGGCCGGCCAGGGCGGCGGCCAGGTCCTCGGTGCAGGCTTCGGGGAGGCAGGTGCGGGTCAGGAAAGCCGTTGTCCCGGGGGACATGTCGGACAGGACCTCCGCGCCCAGGAAGTCCGAGACGGCGCGGGCGGGGCGCGCCAGGGCGGTGAGCGCGGCCCGCGGCGGGCCGTCGTGGCCCGCGAGGTGCGCGGCGGCCAGCCGGACCAGTGCGGCCCAGCCCAGGGTCAGGGACATGATCGCGCGCAGGTCCGCCGCGTCCGGGGTATAGCCGTGCTGGGCGCAGACCTCCCGCGCCCGGGGGCTGTTCAGGGCGAGTTCGCGGGCGCCCACGCGCACGATTCGGCCGAGCAGGTCCAGCCGGTGCCAGCCCAGCGCCGGGGCCCGCCGGGCCGCGATCACCACGGTGAGATGCGAGGGAGCTTGGGTCAGTAGGCTTTCCAGCCCGGCGAGCGCTTCCGGCGCGGTGATGCGGTGGGCGTCGTCGATCACCAGCACCGTCGCCCGGGCCTGCGCGAGGCTCGCGAGCAGATCGGCGAGTTCGGGTGCGGCGGCCGGGTTGCCGGCCGGCGGCACGGCATGGGATCGGGGCGCGTGCCGTCGCTGCGGCGCTGTGCGGTGCGGAACCTCGCACGCGGGTGCGTCGGCCCGAGGTCGCCGGGTGCCGGGCGCGTCGCCGGACAGCGCCGACAGCGCGTCCGGGAGCGGCGTTTTCGGCCCGAGCGCGTCGTGCACGGCCGCGATCAGCGCCGTCGCGGAGTCGAGGCCGTCGTGGGCGGTGATCCAGCCGGTCACCAGGTCATCCCCGCGGGCGCGGGACTCCCGGTCGAGCCAGTCGGCCAGGACGACGCTCTTTCCCGTGCCGGCCGGTGCGCTGATGATCAGCACAGTGGCGTGGTATTGGCCGAGTGCCGCGGCGAGCAGATCCAGTGCGGCGGTCCGAACCACGGAATGCGCGCTCGGCGCCGGCCTTTCCGAGTCGAGACGTGGGTGCTGCGCCGTCCTCGGGTGCGGATCCACCCGCTCGGTTGAGGTCACCCAAGCCTCCCTGGCCGCCGGACATGCGCGAAGCAACTTTCTAGCAATCTCAAGCTACCGGATGGGGGTCCGATCTGGACGTATGCCCGACCGGGCAATCACGGCCGCCCGCTCACGAAACCATCCCTGGCGGGTGAAGCGCGTCCGGCCCGTCCTGCGGCACAGTCGAACCGCGACATCGCGCGACGCTCGGGCAGGACACGCGCGTGTCGCGCCTTCCTTGGCGGATTTGCTGCGCGGGAGCGGCATTGCCGACACCATGGGGGCGGACAAGTATCGTCGGAGCCCACCCGGAGCCGACGGCATCGCTCCAGCCCGCGCGGGTGAGCATGCCTCGGCGCCCCCCGATCCCCCCGGGCCCGGTGCGACCCACCGGGTTCGGGGTGAATTTCCCGATCGGCGTGTCGTGCCCGGAAGTTCACTGCCCCGAGAACCATCGCCCCGAGAAGTCGGGGGTCACGAAAAGATAACGGCGAGTGGTCGTTTCCGATCTGAACGAAGGGAACTTCGGGCAGAGGAGACGGTGTGCGGCGAACGATGACGGCCCTGGCGGTGGCGGTGATGACGGCGGCGACGCTCTTCGCCGGTGTACCCGTGACGCAGGCCGACCCGGGCCAACTACGGCAGTGTTCGGTCACTTCCGGGCGAACGCCGGAAACCGCCGCCCCCGAGGAGGTCGGGCTGGATTCGGCCGCACTGGACCGCGCGCTGGATTTCGTCGCCGACCCGACCCGCTTCACGGTCTCGATCTACCGGAACAACTGCCTGGTGGCGGCGGGCCCCACCAACGCGCAGGCCGAGAACATGCCGTGGAACCTGTGGAGCAGCACCAAGAGCGTGGTGTCCATGGTGGCCGGCATCGCCGTCGACGCCGGACTCCTGCGGGTCACCGACCCCATCGACCGGTACCTGCCGCCCGGGCTCGGTGACGCCGAGCATCGAGCCATCACCGTGCGCAGCCTGCTGACCGAATCCTCCGGCATGGAGGTCGCCGTCGCCTCGGAGGGCATCACCGGTCTGGTGCAGCTGGATCCGAACGTCGTGGCGCAGGCGCTGGCGATGCCGATCGTCGCCCCGCAAGGCACGAAATGGCAGTACAGCCAGCGCGCGGTGGACCTGCTCACCTACGTGGTGCAGCAGGCGGTGGGCGAGGACTTCCAGAGCTTCGCCCAGCGAGAACTGTTCGACCCCTTGGGGATAGCCCGCGGTGACTACTACTGGGCCCGCGATCGCAGCGGCCACACCTACGGGTACGCGCACCTGGTCATGCCCCCGGCCGATTTCGTCAAACTCGGCCTGCTGATCGCCAATCGCGGCGATTGGGCGGGCACACAGGTGATTTCCCGGGCCTACCTGGACGAGGCGACCACCCCGGCGGGCACCAACGACTGCTACGGCTACCTGTTCGTGGTCAACGGCCCGGGCTGCGCGTCGATCTTCCCCGGTCTGCCCGCCGACGCCGTGCAGATGTCGGGAATGATGCGCCAGGACAACAACATCGTGCCGAGCCTGGGCCTGCTGCTGAGCTGGACCGGCATCACCATCCCGGGCAGCGCGGTGAGCTTCCCGCACGATGCCATGCGCGCCCTCGACGCCGCCTTCCGTGATCCGGTGCTGGCCGACCCGGGCCCGTATCGTCCGGTGCCCGATGTCAGCCTGGCCGATCCGCAGATCTCCAATCCCGAGGCCACCCTCGCCGCACTCGGCCTGGGCCGCATGGCGTATCCGGGCTGCGGCTTCCTGACGTGCCTGGACAAACCGCTGGCCCCGCCGGTGTCGGGGTGGCCGCCGGGCTGCTACATCGTGGGCTGCTTCGGCACCGATCCGGCCACCCCGGGCATCCGGTAGCGCCGTCAGCTCACCGGAGTGAGCGCGGGCGGCTGCCAGCCGCCCTCCAGCGCGGGTGACTTCGGGGCGTACAGGCGCATGCTCAGCGAGAACTTCCCGGTCGCCGGGATGGGCAGCCAATTGCCCTGCGGCACATCCGGACCCGGATCCTCGCTCTGGACGGCGAGTTCCACCGTGCCGTCGGGCCCGGCGACCACCGGGATGTCGTGCCCGATCGAATAGATCTGCGCGGCGTTGGGCACCAGGTAGCTGTCTCCGTCGTACGCGGTGATCGACCAGAAGGCGTCCACGGGCGGCAGCTGATCGGCGGCGAACCGCAGCCGGTAGCGCAGCGGAACACCGTTGTCGTCGGCCTCACCGGCCACGCTGGGGTAGATGGCGTCCTCGGCCAGATTCGCGCCGAGCGCCTGCACGGCAGTGCGGGCCCGCAGCGCGTAATCGGTTCCGTACGTGCCGAGATCGGTGCTGTAACTCCAGCCGTTGACCAGATCGGCCTTCGGGTCGCGGTAGGCCGGAATGGCGGCCTTGGCCTGCGTCACGCCCTGGTTCAGCATGTCCGCCGACGCCGAATCGACCGTGGCGCCGGGCTTCACGCCGATCTCGGCGAACCGCTCCATCGCGGGCGCGTCCGCTTCCGCCGGGGGATTGGCGGCCATCAGCGCGCAGAGTTTGTCGAAGAAGGCGGGTCCGTCCATGGCCGCGACCTGGGCCGGCGGCGGGGTGGCGGCCGGATCGATCGAGAGGGGGCGGCCGGGTGAATCGGTCTGCCCGGCCAGCCAGGCGCTGAGCGGCACCAGCTTCAAACCGGCTTGCAGGGCAAGCACATTCGGCACGTCCTCCGGGCCGTTCACCTGGATTCGGCCGATCACCCAGGCCATATCGGTGGGCATGGCGAGCGGCGTCATGCCCTCGGGCGTCTGCCCGCTCCACTGCGGTCCGGACAGCAGGTAGGTGTAGGGCGGCGTCTGCGCCCCGTCCTTGGTCCGCGGCCGCACGCTGCTGGGATTGTGCGTGGTGTTGGTCCACGCGTCGAGCACCTGCATGAGCCAGTACCGTCCGGACTCCATTGCGGGGACCTGCAATACGAGTGGTTCGGGGCGCAGGTCCAGCCAGGCCTGCGAGTACAGGGTGTCGAGGTTGAGCCGCACCACGAAGCGGTCGGCCGGGGTGGGCAGCGCCTCGGCGTTCATGAACTGGTTCGGTGCGCCCGAGGCCGCCCGCGTGGCGTCCATCAGGACCAGGGGGTATCCGAAGGTGTAGGCGTCGGCCGCGACGTTCGCGGGGTCGTTCGAGACCGTGGTGCTCGTGGCGCCCGAGTCGCCGGAGTCGTCGCCGGAGCCGCAGGCGGTGAGTCCCAGGCCCGCGAGCGCCACCGCGCCCAGGCCCAGGAGGTGCCGGCGGGACAGTCCGGTCGTGTTCGGATCCTGCACGTCGTACTCCTTCGATCCGCGAGACCCCCCGGTCGGAGCTTAGCTAGATGTTTGCTAGATCGCGCTCATCTGCTCGGTGTGCGTCGCGGCTGTGGCCCGGGCCACGGGTGTGCTGTTCTGCCAACCCGGTCATATCGCCGCGGATTGCCTTGGATCGGCGTCGCCCACTTATTACAGTGAGGCTGCAATAGTGATTTCGAATCGAAAGTAGCCACACATGAACTTCCCGATCATCAACCTGGGCTCGGCCACCCTCGATCTCGCGAGCACCGTCACCGGCGTGCTGGCAAATATCACCTACCTGATGCAGTCCTGGGGCTCGATGTAAGAGAGGTGCGCGATGCCAACCGATACCGATTCCCGGTCGGGAGCGGCCGAGATGTGGGGCAAGTTCCGGGCGCTGGGCGGCCCCGGGCACCTGCTCGACGGGGCCGCGCCCGCCCTCGGCTTCCTCCTGGGCTATTCGTTCGCCGACGCCAGGAGCGGCGTGCTCATCGCGCTCGCGACGGCCGCGTTCATCGGGCTGTATCGCCTGCTGCGCGGGGACTCGGTGAAGGTCGTGGTGATCTCGCTGCTGACGGTGGTGGTCTTCTCGCTGTTCGTCGGCATCACCGGCGAGGGGCGCGGCTTCTATCTGCCGGATCTGCTGATCTGCCTGGTCTTTTCGGTCGCGTTCGGCCTCACGCTGCTGACCGGCCGCCCGCTCAGCCGCTGGGCCTGCCGCCGGATCGGATTGGAACCGGCCGAGCACGCCGACCCCGGCGCGCGACTTCTCCTGCACCGCAGGGTTACCGCCGCGTGGTTCGCCTTCTGGGCCGTCCACCTGGTGATCATGGTCCCGCTCTACGCGGCGAACAAGGTGGTGCTGCTCGGCTCGGTCGCGCTGATGCTGGGCAAACCCGCGCTGGTGGTCATGCTCGCCGTCACCTGGCTGTGGGTGCGACGGTCACTGCGGGCCGGTGTGGAATCGATGGACATGCCTGTGCCGGAACGGGTTTCGTAGCTCACGCCGTCAGGTGCGCAGCAGCGCCGCCTGCACCTGGCGCAGTCGTTCCACATCGCCCCGGAACCCCGCCACGGCATCGTTGTACAGGAACGCCTCCCACAGCCGGACCAGCGCGTACGCCAGCGTGTCCCGGTCCAGCGGCGGCCGATAGCCCTGTTCCTGGGCCCGCGCGATGAGCCCGGAGACGATCGCCACCACCGGTTCGTGCACCGGCCCGTCACTGCGGGTGATCAGGCGCAGCGCCGCGGTCGACTCGTTGTCGAAGTACGTGCGCAGCGAATCGTGATCGACGAGCCACTGCACGGTGCGATCGAGAATCTCGTTCAGCCGGGCCGAACCGGTACTACTCGTGCGGCGTTCGACGTGCGCCACCATGCGCTCGAGCTGGTGGACGATCACCGCGCCGAGCAGGCCGTCCCGCGATCCGAACCAGCGGTAGATGCTCGCCCGGCTCACCCCGAGCCTGGCCGCGACGGCGTTGACGTCGACCCGCTTGCCCGCCACGAACATCTCCGCGGCCGCGCGCAGGACGTCGTCGCGGCTGGCCGAGGCCGGCCGCCCCGGCGATCGGGTTCCCTCCGGGCGCGTCACGTGGAAATCATAGGTGCGAGATAGTCGGCCAGGGTACGCGCGGTGACCTCGCGACCCAGCGTCAGCGCCCGGGTGAGCAGTTCCGCGCCGCGGTCGGTGCGGCTGATGTCCGGGGCGTCGCGCGGCGGCCGAATCTGCAGTACCGCCGGATGATCGGCGAACTCGCGCTCGTCCGCCAGCTGCCGCTGCATCCGCCCGAGCCACGGGCCCACCGCGCCGGGCGCGCGCCGGGACAGGTAGCGGGCCACCACCCGGTTCTCCAGATTCGATGGCGGGCGGGCGATCTCGTTGTCGCGCCGGGTACGCAGCACCAGCACCCGGGTCGCGCCCTGGGCCAGCGCGGTGCGAATCGGCACCGCCTCGGACAATCCCGCGTCGACGTAGCGCCGCGCGCCGATGCGCACCGGCTTGCCCGCCAGGATCGGCATGCAGGTGGACGCCCGCAGCGCGATCTGGATCGAGCGCGAATCCGTCAGTCCGCCATGCAGATCCACCGCCGCGCCGGTGTCGGCGTCGGTCGCGATGGGGTGGAAGGTGATCGGATTGGCCAGGATGGCCGGAAAGTCCATGGGCACCAGGCGCTCGTACACGGTGTGCACCAGATACCGGGTGTCCACGACCGGCCCGCCGCGCAGTGCCCGGATCGGTGAGATGACGCGATCGATGACCTCGGGCGCCCAGGCGCGTTCGGAGTCCCGGGCGCGCCCGCACAGCAGCCACGCCCCGTTGAGCGCGCCCGCCGAGGCGCCGTACACCGCGTCGAAGCTCGCCAGTACGCCCAGCTCCTCGATGGCCATCGCCATGCCGTGCGAGAACGCGCCGCGCGAGGCGCCGCCCTCGATGACCAGCGCGAGCCGATGCGGGTCGTCGCGCTGACCGGGCCGGCTGCCCGTGCGATGGCGATGGCCGATCAGTTCACCGACGCCGAGGGCGTCGTACGCGGTCCGCTGGTCGTCCGGCATGCTTCTCCTTCTCGGGCCATTTGAGACATTGCACTATCTGTGTATCGTATCCGTCGATGACGGGGTCCACCCGGACAGCCGCATTCGACGCGGCCGGGTGGCCACGAAACTGGAGGTCAAGGCATGAAATTGGCGCTCACCGAGGACGAGCTCGCGTTTCGTGACGAGCTGCGCGCGTTCTTCCGGAGCGAAATCCCGGCCGATATCCGGAACCGGAATCGGCACGGGCAGGAGCTGAGCAGGGACGACATCGTCACCACCCAGCGCATCCTGAACCAGCACGGACTCGCGGTCCCGAACTGGCCGGTGGCCTGGGGCGGACGCGACTGGACGCCCGTGCAGCGGCACATCTGGCACGACGAGTTGCAGCTGGCCTCGGTGCCCGAACCACTGACCTTCAACGCCAACATGATCGGCCCGGTCATCGCGCACTTCGGTTCGGAGGAGCTCAAGCAGCGCTTCCTGCCCGCGACCGCCAATCTCGACATCTGGTGGTGCCAGGGCTTTTCCGAGCCCGAGGCCGGGTCGGACCTGGCCTCGCTGCGCACCACCGCCGTGCGCGACGGCGACCACTACGTGGTCAACGGCCAGAAGACCTGGACCACCCTCGCCCAGTCCGCGGACTGGATCTTCTGCCTGGTGCGCACCGATCCGGGCGCGCCCAAGAAGCAGGCCGGCATCTCCATGCTGCTGTTCCCGCTGGACACCCCCGGCGTGACCGTGCGGCCCATCGAGCTCATCGACGGCTGTCACGAGGTCAACGAGGTCTTCCTCGAGGACGTGCGCGTCCCGGTGGAAAACCTGGTGGGCGAGGAGAATCAGGGCTGGACCTACGCCAAGTTCCTGCTCGGCAACGAGCGCACCGGCATCGCGGCCGTCGGCCAGAACAAGGTCCGGCTGTGGCTGGCCAAGGAATACGCGCGCCAGACCCGCCTCGGCGCGGGCACCATGCTGGACGACCCGATCTTCGCGAACCGCATCGCCGACCTCGAGAACGAGCTGCTGGCACTGGAACTGGTGCAGTTGCGGGTGGCGGCGGGCTCGGCCGACGGCAAGCCCAACCCGGTCTCCTCGATCCTCAAACTGCGCGGCACCGAACTCCAGCAGGCCGTCACCGAACTCCTGGTCGACATCGCCGGTCCCGATTCCCTGCCCCGCGAGGGCGATTCCCCGGACTGGGCGCGCCGCAGCACCGCCACCTACCTGAACTACCGCAAGACATCGATCTACGGAGGCTCGAACGAGGTGCAGCGCACCATCATCGCCTCGACCATTCTCGGATTGTGAGGCAGCGCCATGGATTTCGATCTCACCACTGAACAGGAAATGCTGCGCGACACCGTGCGCGACGTGCTGGCCCGCGCCTACACCCCCGAGCGGCGCACCGAGGTCATCGGCACCGAACTCGGCTGGGACCAGCAGCTGTGGCGCACCTTCGCTGAAATCGGCCTGCTCGGGCTGACTTTCGCCGAGGAGGACGGCGGCATGGGCGCCGGACCGCTGGAGGCCATGCTGGTATTCACCGAGATCGGCCGCCGCCTGGCGCCCGAACCGCTGCTCGACTGCGCCCTGCTGCCCGGTGGGCTGATCTCGCACATCGGCGCGGACGCCCAGCGCAAGGAACTGCTGCCCAAGATCGCCGACGGCGCGCTGCGCGCGGCGTTCGCGCACAACGAGCCGGGCGTGCGCTGGCCGGCGCGCGAGATCGCCACCCGGGTCGTCGCCGACGGCGAGAACTGGACCATCGCCGGGCGCAAAAGCACCGTGCCGCACGGTGATTGCGCCGAGCTGCTGATCGTCAGCGCGGCCCTGCCCGACGGCGGTACCGGCCTGTTCCTGGTCGATCCGGCCGGCGCGGGCGTGCGGCGCACCCCGTACCGCACCCACGACGGGCAGCGCGGCGCGGACATCGAGTTCGACGGCGCGCGGGCCGAATCGCTCGGCGCCGCCGTCGATGTCACCGACGTCATCGAGTCCGCCTTCGCCCACGCCCAGGCCGCGCTGTGCGCGGAGGCGATCGGGGCGATGGAGGAATCGCTGCGGCTCACCGCGGACTACCTCAAGACCCGCAAGCAGTTCGGGGTGCCGCTGCGCTCGTTCCAGACGCTCACCCAGCGGGCCGCGGACATGTACGTCTCGCTGGAACTGGCGCGCGGCATGAGCATGTACGCCTCGATGTCCCTGGCCGACGGCGTCGCCGATCCGGTCGTGGCCTCGCGCGCCAAACTGCGGGTCGGCCGGTCGGCCCGGCACATCGGCCAGGAATCGATTCAGCTGCACGGCGGAATCGGCATGACCGCGGAGTACCCGGTCGGGCACTACACCGCCCGGCTCACCGCGATCGAGCATTCGCTCGGCGACTCCGGCGATCACCTGCGCCGCCTGGGCGGTCTGGTCGGCGACCACCAGATGGTCGAAATCTGATGCGGGCGGCGATCGGCCGCGCCCGACGCCCTCGTCGCTCGGGCACCACGCGGCCGATTGCCGTTCCGGGGACGATGCGCCCGCCGGGGTCGTCGCCGATGGCGGTGATCAGCCGGGCGTCCAAGTCGCGGCGGGCCGGAGCCACCGCGAGCCCGGCCCCGGCGGCCGGCGCGTTCGTGGGCGGCAGGCTCGGATGCGCGGTGCCATCCCGGATATCCCGCGCTACGAACACATGTGGCGGGCGAGGGTGTCGACCGGTGGACGAGCTGACCCCCGCGCGCATCGCTCCGCCCCAGATCAACGAGGCCATGGATCTGCTCGCCGACGGTTCGGCCGTGCGGCAGGTTATTGTCTTCGACCACGGCGACAAGGAGATTCGATGACGACCGCGACCGTCCCGCGGGGCATCGGCGATGCCCTCACCGACCTTCCCGTTGGTCATTTCATCGGTGGCCACTGGACCGATGACCCGACGCTCATGCCGGTGGAGAATCCGGCCACCGGCGAGATGATCGCCGCGGTGGCCGACGCCGACGCGGGCACCGGCATGGCCGCGCTGGACGCGGCGGTCGCCGCGCAGGAGTCCTGGGCGGCAACGAATCCGCGCGCGCGGGCGGATCTGCTCATGCGCGCCTTCGACCTGCTGCACGAGCGGGCGGACCGCATCGCGACGCTGATCACGCTGGAGATGGGCAAGCCGTACGCCGAGGCGCGCGGCGAGGTGTCCTACGGCGCGGAGTTCCTGCGCTGGTTCGCCGAGGAGGGCGTGCGCGGCGGCGGCGACTACTTCCGCGCGCCGGCCGGTGATCAGCGCATCGTGGTGACCCGCCAGCCGGTCGGCCCGGTGTACGCGGTCACCCCCTGGAACTTCCCGCTGGCCATGGCCACCCGCAAGATCGCGCCCGCGCTGGCGGCCGGGTGCACCGTCGTGCTCAAGCCCGCGCCCCAGACCCCGCTCACCGCACTGGAGTTCATGCGGGTGCTCGCGGACGCCGGGCTGCCGGCGGGCGTGGTCAACTGCGTGACGACCTCGAACGCCGCCGAGGTGTCCACGCCGATCATCACCGATCCGCGCCTGCGCAAGCTCACCTTCACCGGCTCCACCGTGGTCGGGCGGCTGCTGCTGGCCCAGGCGTCGCGCCGGGTGCTGCGCACCTCGATGGAACTCGGCGGCAACGCGCCCTTCGTCGTGCTCGAATCCGCGGATCTGGACAAGGCCGTGGCGGGTGCGGTGACGGCGAAGATGCGCAACACCGGCCAGGCCTGCGTCTCGGCGAATCGGTTCCTGGTGCACGAATCGCTGGCCGCCGAATTCGGCGATCGCCTCGCGGTGGAGCTGTCCCGGCTGCCCGTGGGGGACGGTCTCGCGCCGGGCACCCGGGTCGGCCCGCTGATCGACAGCGCCGCAGTGGACCGGGTCACCGGATTGGTGCGCGAGGCCGCGGACCGCGGCGCGAAGGTGCAGACCTGCGCCGAGATCGACGCGGGCGCGGGGTATTTCGTCGCCCCCACGGTGCTGACCGACGTCGATCCGGACGCGCGGATCTGGCGTGAAGAGATCTTCGGACCCCTCGCGCCGATTCGCACCTTCGCCACCACCGAGCAGGCGCTGGCCGCCGCCAACGACACCGAGGCCGGTCTGGTCGGCTACGTCTACGGTGAGAACCTCGGTGAGACACTGCGATTCGCCGAGCGTCTGCAGGCCGGGATGTGCGGGGTGAACACCGGCATCATCTCCGAGGTGGCCGCGCCGTTCGGGGGCGTCAAGGCGTCCGGTCTGGGCCGCGAGGGCGGCAGCGCGGGTCTGGCGGAGTACCTCGAGGTCAAGTACATCGGTGTCGCGCTCTGAGGTCGTCGTGTAGCTGATCGAGCGGGCCCGGGTGCGGGCTCGCTCGATCCGGAAGTCATCGAGAAGCGCTGTCGGAGAACAGCGCTCGCAGCGCCCGCGTGATCGCCCGCGAGGCTTCGGCCTGGGTCAGGCCCCGCCGTTCGATCAGCTGGTGCCGGTACGCCCAGCCCACCGACGCCTCGACCAGGTCCAGCAGCTGCTCGTCGCGTACCCCGTCGCGGTCGAGTTCCGGGGCGAACATCACCCCCAGGGCGTCGCGAATACGACTGTCGGTCAGGCGCATCCGGGCGTCGAGCTCGGGGATGGTGTGTGATTCCAGGAGGCCCAGCAGCCGGGGATTGCGCTGGGCGGCGTAGATCAGTTCGGCGCGCTGGAGCACCGCGTCGATGCGCTCGGTCAGCGGCAGGGACGGGTTCGGGGTCGCGATGAGCGACTCCACGTACTCCGATTGCGTCTCGACCGCGGCGAGGCGCAGATCGTTGCGGCCCGGGAAGTGCACGAAGATGCTGCGCTCGGAGACGCCCGCCCGCTCGGCGATGTCCTTGGAGGTCGGGGCGAAGGTGCCGTCCTTGACGGCGGCGAGCAGGGCCTCCACGATCGCCGCTCGCGTCTGTTCGGGATTGCGCCGCCGCCGCGCGGCCGTGCCTTCGCTCATGCCGTCATCCGATCACAACGGCACCCGATGTCGTCGGCGGGGTCGGGGCCGCACTGCGTGGTCACTATTGCAGTCTAACTGCAATAGTGTGTACAGTGGCGGAAGCGGCAAACTTCGAGACGCCCGAACTCGGCGGTTCCTATCGCATCTTTGCCAGCCAGCTGCGGTGATATGTCCCGCGCGTCAATCGTTATCGAGAAAGTAGCGAATATTCGGCAAACAGCTGCTTGGGTGGTTGTGACCGAGTTCGAGTGTTCGCGCGAACCGGAGAAGGAGACCGAAGTGGTCGACGGCGGTCAGGTCAATCAGGGTCCGGAACACGGCGGGCGGGTGTCGCGGCGCGGCATGTTCGGCGTCGGCGCGGCGGCGCTGGCCGCGGTGGGCGTGGGCGGCGCGCTGACCGGCTGCGGTTCCGGCGACGACGAGGTGAACCCCTCCGCCACCCAGACCGACCCGACCGATGCCATCGCCTCGGCCAACCGCAGGGTCGCCGAGACCATGCCCTTCTCGGACACCACCGACTTCGCCGACGCCGACCGCGGCTTCGTCGAGGCCCTGCGACCCGGGGTGATCAGGGACGCGCAGGGAAAGGTCATCTGGGACACCGATTCCTACGGGTTCCTGCAGGGCACCTGCCCCTCCTCGGCCAATCCGAGCCTGTGGCGTCAGTCCCAGCTCACCGTGAAACAGGGCCTGTACGAGGTCGCGCCCGGCTTCTACCAGATCCGCGGGTTGGACCTGTCGAACATGACGATCATCGAAGGCGACACCGGCGTCGTCGTCATCGATCCGCTCATCTCCAACGAGACAGCCGCGGCCGGGCTGGCGCTCTACCGCCGGCATCGCGGCGACAGGCCGGTCACCGGGCTCATCTACACCCACTCGCACGTCGATCACTTCGGCGGCTCGCTCGGGGTGACCACCCGCGAGGACGTCGAGGCCGGCCGCTGCCCGGTCATCGCGCCCGCCGGACTGCTCGAACACGCCGTGGCGGAGAACATCTACGCGGGCACCGCCATGTCGCGGCGCGCGGCCTACATGTACGGCGCGGCCCTGCCGCGCGGGGAGCAGGGCCAGATCGGCGCGGGCCTGGGTCAGACCACCTCGATCGGCACCGTGAGCCTGATCGATCCGACCCTCGACATCACCGCCACCGGACAGGAGCAGGTGATCGACGGGGTGCGCATGGTGTTCCAGCTGACCCCGGGCACCGAGGCGCCCTCGGAGATGAACCTCTACTTCCCCGACCGGCGCTATCTCTGTATGGCCGAGAACGCGACCCACACGCTGCACAACATCCTGACCCTGCGCGGCGCGCTGGTCCGCGACCCGCACGTGTGGTCCAAGTACCTCACCGAATCCATCAACCTCTACGCGCGGCAGTCCGATGTCGTGTTCTCCTCGCACCACTGGCCGGTGTGGGGCACCGACAAGATCGTGGAATACATGTCGCTGCAACGCGATCTGTACGGCTACCTCAACGATCAGACGCTGCGCATGCTCAACCAGGGCTATGTCGGCAGCGAGATCGCCGAGCGCATGCGGGTGCCCCCGAACATCGAGAAGGCCTGGTACACACACGGTTACTACGGGTCGGTGAGTCACAACGTCAAGGCCATCTACCAGCGGTACATGGGCTGGTTCGACGGCAATCCCGCGCACCTGTGGGAGCACCCGCCGGTCGAGAGCGCGCAGCGGCACGTCGATGCCATGGGCGGTGCGAACGAGACCCTGCGCAAGGCCCAGAAGGCCTATGACGCAGCCGATTTCCGGTGGGCCGCGACGCTGGCGAACTACGTGATCTTCGCCGACGCCGGCAACGAGAAGGCGAAGAACCTGCAGGCGAGCGTGTACGAGCAACTCGGCTACGGCTCGGAGAACGCCACCTGGCGCAACTTCTACCTCTCCGGCGCGTACGAGTTGCGCAACGGCCCCTTCGGCACGCCCACCGCCGCCAACTCCAAGGGCCTGCTGGCGGCGCTGACGGTGGACCAGGCCTTCGACGCGATCTCGCTGTTCATCAACGGACCCGAAGCCTGGGACGCGCGCATCGTGACCGACTGGAAGTTCAGCGATCAGCAGGACCGGGTGCACCGCGCCGAACTGCGCAACGGCGTGCTCGTGCACTACGAGCGCCGCCCGGACGACGGGCTGCCCGCCCCGGACGCGACCGTCACCCTCACCCGCGGGGCCTTCATCCAGAACATGATGGCGGGCGGGGACATGAAAGCCGCGGTCGCCGAGGGCGACGTCGCGATCGACGGCAATCCCGCGGTCCTGGTCGAGTTCAAGGGCTTCATCGACAAACCGGATCCCAATTTCGCCATCGTCACCCCGTGAATCAGCACAGGAGGCAAGCAGTGAGCAGCGCGATTTCCGATCCCAGCCCGTTCATCGTCGAGCAGAACAGGAAGGCGGGCGAAGATCCCGGACTGACCGACCCGCGGGACCAGCAGGACGCGGACCGCGGTTTCATCGCGGCGCTCGAACCGGGCATCGTGCACAACGCCGACGGGAAGGTCGTGTGGGACAACGACTCCTACGGGTTCCTCACCGGTTCCTGCCCGTCCTCCGTGCATCCGAGCCTGTGGCGGCAGTCCGGGCTCAACATCCGGCAGGGGCTGTACGAGGTGACGCCGGGGATCTATCAGGTTCGCGGCCTGGACCTTTCGCAGATGACGATCATCGAGGGCGACACCGGGGTGATCGTGATCGACCCGCTGGTCTCGGCCGAGACCGCGGCGGCCGGGCTCGCGCTCTACCGCGCGCACCGTGGCGACAAGCCGGTGACCGGGCTCATCTTCACGCATTCGCACGTCGATCATTTCGGCGGCGCGCTGGGTGTCATCAGCGTCGAGGAGGTCGCCGAGCGCAAGGTGCCGGTCATCGCGCCCGCCGGATTCCTCGAGCACGCCGTCGCCGAGAACGTCTACGCCGGAACGGCTATGGCGCGGCGCGCGGCGTACATGTACGGCGCGGTGCTGCCGCGCGGGGAGAAGGGCGGGCTGGGCTCCGGGCTCGGGCAGACGCCGTCGCTGGGCACCGTCACCCTCATCGCCCCGAATCTGGATGTGACGCACACCGGTCAGGAGGAGACCGTCGACGGCGTCCGGATGATCTTCCAGATCACCCCGGGCACCGAGGCGCCCTCGGAGATGAACTTCTACTTCCCGGATCACCGCGCGCTCTGCATGGCCGAGAACGCCACGCACACACTGCACAACCTGCTCACCCTGCGCGGTGCGCTGGTGCGCGATCCGCACGTGTGGTCGCAGTACCTCACCGAGTCGATCAACATGTTCGGTCGTGACTCCGATGTCGTGTTCGCCTCGCATCACTGGCCGACCTGGGGCACCGATCGGCTGGTGGAGTACATGTCCATCCAGCGCGATCTGTATGCCTACCTGCACGATCAGACGCTGCGCCTGCTGAACCAGGGCTACGTCGGCTCCGAGATCGCCGAGATGATCGAGCTGCCGCCCGCCGTCGCCGGCGACTACAGCACCCACGGCTACTACGGGTCGGTGAGCCACAACGTCAAGGCCATCTACCAGCGCTACATGGGCTGGTACGACGGCAATCCGGCACACCTGTGGGAGCATCCGCCGGTCGAGCAGGCCGTGCGCATGGTCGACTTCATGGGCGGGCCCGAAGCCGTGGTGGCCAAGGCGCAGGCCGCCTACGACCAGAACGACTACCGCTGGGTCGCGCAGGTGCTGAACTACGTGATCTTCGCCGACCCCTCGAACGAGGCCGCGAAGGCGTTGCAGGCCAGTACTTTCGAACAGCTCGGCTTCGGCGCCGAGAACGCGACCTGGCGCAACGTGTTCCTGATGGGCGCCTACGAGCTGCGCAACGGCAACGTCGGAACGCCCACGACGACCGACGCGCCGACCATGATGGCGGCACTGAGCATCGAGCAGGTCTTCGACGCGATCTCCCTGCGCCTGGACGGGGTCAAGGCGTGGAACGAGAAGGCCGTCAGCGACTGGCGTTTCACCGATCTCGACCGCACGCACCGGCTCGAACTACGCAACGGCGTCCTGATCCACTACGACCTCCCCGAGGGCGGCGGGCTGCCCGCCCCCGAAGTGACCTTCACCCTGACCCGGGCGACCCTGATCGGTGTGCTGCTGGCCGGTCAGGACATTCAGCAGGCCATCGCATCCGGTGCGCTGAGCATCGACGGTGATGTCCAGAGCTTCCTGAAGCTCACCGCCCTGTTCGACGAGCCGGACCCGAGCTTCGCGATCGTGACCCCCTGAGACCTCGTCCTCGCACCCCGCCCGCAAACCCGGGGTGCGAGGGCGAGCCGGTCACGCCCCTCGGTGGCCGCCGCGAGGCCCTGTCGTCGAGCACCCGGCAGGGCCTTCGTGGTGTCCGGCGCGCCCTCCCGCGCCGTCACGTCATCGTCGGGGGAACAGTCTCAGGGGTCGTGAATCATCCTCCGCTCGAGCGGTTTCGGCCGCCTGCGAGGGCCGGATGCGTACGGCGGCGCTGAAGAGCTGGTACTCGGCGGGCGGTACGCACACCTCGCGATAGGGATGCCGGGGCTCGACCCGGCGCTGCGGCCCGGGGATCACCACCCCGCGGCGCGTCTCGTCGCCCGCGGTGGCCGCGGCCCCCTCGGTTTCCTGCGCGCGAACCCAGCTCTGCATGGCAGAGGAGTCCAGGCTCGGCAATAACTCCACGGCCCGCTCCCACTCCAGGCCCTCCACCTGGTGCGGGTCGGTGACCGCGGTCACGACAACGGCGTACGCCGTGCCGACGGTGTTGTCCGCCATGCGGATCTACCCCCTGTCCATGCTCTGCGGTTAATCTCCGGCGTTGCGCGGGGAATGTTCAGGATACTTTGAAAGATCTTGCACTACTGCGACTTTCATAGTTCCCGCAGGTAGGTTGCGTGTGACTACTGCCACCATCAGTGTGCTTCGGGTCACAGCGCTGGAATAGTGCGGTATAAGCTCGTGTTCAGCTGGTTGACATATCCACCAAAAGTGGAAGCGAGCCCGAGGAGGCCCCCGTGCAGTTCGGAATCTTCACCGTCGGCGATGTGACCATGGATCCGACCACCGGCCGGACCCCCACCGAGGCTGAGCGCATCAAGGCCATGGTCGCCATCGCGCGCAAGTCCGAGGAAGTCGGTCTCGACGTCTTCGCCACCGGTGAGCACCACAACCCGCCCTTCGTCCCGTCCTCGCCGACCACGATGCTCGGCTACATCGCGGCGCAGACCGAGCGCATCATCCTGTCCACGTCCACGACGCTGATCACCACCAACGACCCGGTGAAGATCGCGGAGGACTTCGCCATGCTGCAGCACCTGGCCGACGGCCGGGTGGACCTCATGCTCGGGCGCGGCAACACCGGCCCGGTCTATCCCTGGTTCGGCAAGGACATTCGCGACGGCATCGCGCTGGCCATCGAGAACTACCATCTGCTGCACCGGCTCTGGCGCGAGGACGTCGTCGACTGGGAGGGCAAGTTCCGCACGCCGCTGCAGGGCTTCACCTCCACTCCGCGCCCGCTGGACGACGTCGCGCCGTTCGTGTGGCACGGCTCGATTCGCAGCCCCGAGATCGCCGAGCAGGCCGCCTACTACGGCGACGGGTTCTTCGCGAACAACATCTTCTGGCCGAAGGAGCACTTCAAGCGCCTCATCGAGCTGTACCGTCGCCGCTACGAGCACTACGGGCACGGCGCCGCCGACCAGGCCGTCGTCGGTCTGGGCGGACAGGTGTTCATGCGCAAGAACTCCCAGGACGCGGTGAACGAATTCCGGCCCTACTTCGACAACGCGCCGGTCTACGGGCACGGGCCCTCGCTCGAGGACTTCACCGAGCAGACCCCGCTCACCGTGGGCAGCCCGCAGCAGGTCATCGACAAGACCCTGACCTTCCGCGAGAGCTTCGGCGACTACCAGCGCCAGCTGTTCCTCATGGATCACGCGGGCCTGCCGCTGAAGACCGTGCTCGAGCAGCTCGACCTGCTCGGCGAAGAGGTGGTTCCGGTGCTGCGCAAGGAGTTCGCGGCCCTGCGTCCGGCCCACGTGCCGGAGGGTCCGACCCACGCGGCCCTCGTCGCCGCGCGCGACGCCGCCGCGCAGGCCGAGTCCACCGTCGAACCGCGGAACAGTGAGGTGACCGCATGACCCGCATCGCCGTGGTGACCGCCGGGCTGTCGCAGCCGTCGTCGACCAGATTGCTGGCCGATCGCCTGATGGCAGCGACCGCCGCGGGCCTCGCGCCCGAATCGGTCGAGTTCGACGTGATCGAACTGCGCGATCTGGCGCACGGGCTGGCCGACAACCTGCTCACCGGATTCGCCGCGGGCCCGCTGCGTGAGGCCATCGACAAGGTGGTGGCCGCGGACGGCCTGATCGCGGTCACCCCGATCTTCACCGCCTCCTACAGTGGCCTGTTCAAGACCTTCTTCGATGTGCTGGAACCGGATTCGCTGGTCGGGAAGCCCACGCTGATCGCGGCCACCGGCGGTACCGCCCGGCATTCGCTCGCGCTCGAACACGCGGTGCGGCCGCTGTTCGCCTACCTGCGCGCGGTGGTCGTGCCGACCTCGGTCTACGCCGCGTCCGAGGATTGGGGCACGGGCGGAGTCGATTCCGGGGCCGGCGCCGGACTGGGCGATCGAATTCTGCGGGCGGCAGGTGAATTCACGGATCTGGTGGCGCGCCGCCCCGGCGGAGCCAAGCCCGACCCGTACGCCGATCCCGTACCGTTCGAGCAATTGCTTCGAAATAGCTGACTAGTATGCACTGCGAACGGTAACCCGTTCCGTACGACGGCACCTCCTCCGAACACCGACGTCTCGAACGAAAGTGGGTAGGGCAATGGCTGAATCCTCCTCGGGAAATGGCACGGGTACCGCCCGGGAGGTGCTGCCCGCCCTGCCCCTGGACGCCTGGCGGCCGACCAAGGAGACCCTGCACCGGTACTGCCAGATCGTCGGGAAGGTGGCGCTGGCCAAGGGAATCCGCCGCAACCACTGGTGGCACATGACCTTCCGGCTCACCGCCCGGGGCTGGACCACCGTGCCGCTGGGCACCGCCACCGACGGCCCGGTCTTCACCTGCGAATTCGACTTCTTCGACCACGTGCTGCGGATCTCCACCGATCGCGGCATCCAGGAAGAGATCGAACTGGGTGAGCAGTCGGTGGCGAGCTTCTACACCGAGACCCTGCGCGCGCTGGACAACCTCGGCGTCGACGTGACCATCGTGCACCCCACGCCCTACGACCTGCCCGATCACGGCCGGCCGTTCGACGAGGACGAGGAGCATCACCACTACGACCCGGTCGCCGCCCAGCGCGCGTTCCGGGTGCTGAGCCAGGTCGGTCGGGTGCTCGAGGAATTCAGCGCCGGCTACTCGGGCAAGATCAGCCCCGTCCAATTGTTCTGGCACACCTTCGATCTCGCGGTGCAGAGGTTCTCCGAGAACAAGGTGCCGATGGGGGAGAGCGTGGACCCGGTGACCCGCGAGGCGTATTCGCGCGAGGAGATCAGCGCCGGGTTCTGGTTCGGCGACGACAAGGTCCCCGAACCCACGTTCTACTCCTACACCGCGCCCGAACCCGCCGGGCTGACCGATGTCCCGCTGTCCCCGGCCGCCGCGCGCTGGGTGCCCTCGGGCTCGGCGCACGCGGCCTACTATGCCTACGACGCGGCCCGGGCGAGCGGCGATCCGGCCGGGGCGGCACTGGAATTCCTGCGCTCGGCGTACGCCGCGGGCTCCAAACTCGCCGGCTGGGACGCGCCCGCCCTGGCCTGCCCGGGCGGGATCACCGACCCGGTGCTGCAGGAGGTCTGGCGCGGCTGGCCGGAGTAGCGGCTAGGCCAGGAACTCCACCAGCGCCGCGGAGAATCCCGGATCGACGGTGGCCATCAGGTGATCGCCCGGCACCACGGCCAGGGTCGCGTTCGGGAAGGCGGCGGCCAGGCGTTCGGGTTCGGCGGCGAGCGGATCGGCATCGCCCGCGAGCACGAGGGTGGGCACGGTGATGTCGGCGACCGTCTTGATCGGGGCCTCGCTGAGCCCGCCCACGAGCGCGGTGATGGCTTCGCGGTCCGCGCCCAGGGCGTCGGCCAGAATGCGGAACATGGCCGCGCGCGGCGGGGCGGTGGAGCCGTCCCCGCTCATCGCCGCCACGATCTCGTCCGGATCGATGGCCCGCCAGTCGATGCCGCCGCAGTCGACGACGCCGGAGCCGATGCCGCCGATGGCGAGCCTGCGCACCCGGTCATCGGCCTGCGCGACCAGCAGCGAGATGATGCCGCCCATCGAATAGCCGACCAGCGCAACCTCTTCCAGGCCCAGTTCGTCGAACAGCGCCCGCATGTCGTCGGCCATGGCCTGCCACGAATAGCGGGCCGGATCGTGCGGCTTCTCCGAGCGCCCGTGCCCGCGCGCGTCCAGCGAGACGACGCGATGACCGGCGGCCTGCAGCGCGGCGACGACGCCCACGCTCATCCAGTTCGCGTTCGTGTCGGCCACGACGCCGTGCTGCAACACGACGGTGGAGCCCTCGCCCTCCCACACGCGGTAGTTGAGCTGCAAGCCGTCCCAGGTCGTGAACTTCGCCATCGGGCCGATGTTAGCGGCGGTTCGCTGGACCGGGAAGGGTGCGGCGCGGTTTTGGCGGTCCGTGCGCGCCCGCTCGGAGCTACATGCGAGCCATGATCGCGCGTGGCAGCAGCGGGATGGCCGAAGCCAGTACGCGCCACGGCCATTCGGGCACCGAGGTGCGCACCGATTCCCGTTCGATGGCCTTGACCATGGAGTTCACGCCCTTGTCCAGGGGTGCGAGCAGGGTGGTGTCGCCCGCCTTGTCGGCCATGTCGGTGGCGATGTAGCCCGGCTGGATCGTGGTCACCTTCAGGGGTGTGCCGCGCAGTTCGATGGCCAGGCCTTCGCCGAGGGCGGTGAGCGCGGCTTTGCTCGCCGAGTACGCCGCCTTCTTGCCCGGGAGCCCGCGCACCGCGCTCACCGAGGAGATGAGCACCAGGTGCCCGGCGTTCTGTTCGCGGAACACGCTCAGGGCGGCCTCGGCCTGGGCCAGGGCGCTCACGAAATTGGTGGTGGCGGTGGCGAGGTTGGCGTCGGCGCGACCGGTGCCCACGCGCGCGCCCTTGCCGATGCCCGCGTTGACGATGACCCGGTCCAGGCCGCCCATTTCCTCGCGCAGTTCGGCGAAGACCTTGGGAATCGCCGCGTGATCGTCGACATCCAGGGGGCGCACGGCCACGGTGATGCCGGGGTGGGCGGCCAGGAGTTCGGCGCGCAGTTCCTCGAGATTCTCGACGCGCCGCGCGCACAGCGCCAGATCGCGCCCGCGACGGGCGAATTCGCGGGCCATGCCCGCGCCGAGCCCGGAGCTCGCACCGGTGATGAGAATCTTGCGCCTGGTCATGACCGCCACCCTAGCTGCCGTCAGCCGAAGGACCCGGTGGACGGCGGGTTGGGATCGAGTCGCCAGACCCCGCAGTTGTCGGTGCGGAAGGCGACGTCGCTGGGTTTGATCACGATGCGCAGGTTGCGCACGCGGGTGAAATCGCTGGCGATGATGTAGTAGTTCGGATCGTTGTAATCGGTCTCGGTCTGCACTTTCCACAGCCGTTTCCAGAAGCAGGCGACGGCGGGATCCGGCGAGCCCTCGGTGATGTAGGTGCCGGGCTGGATATCGACGTTCACCAGGTACAGGCCGTCGGCCGGGATTTCGGTGGCCGGCTGCGCGGCCGCCGTTCCGGACAGGGTCATCGTCAGCGCGGAAGCCACGGCCCCCGCGGTCATGAGCACACGTGCGCGCACGGTGTTTCCTCCCTCGAAAACTCACTGCACCGCACGTCGCGACGGTGCGAGCGCGGTCTGGGCGATCCCCGAATCTCCCGGGTGGGGTTTATCAGAGATTACGGTCTGATTTGTGCGATTTCGGGTAATTCATTGTGTTAACGCGGCTTTCGTCGCGAGCTATGGCGCAATAGCTTTTTGAAGCAAAAACGTTTCACCTAGTGGCGTGATCGGTATATCCATTCCGGCTGTTCGGATCGTGTCGGAATTGGGTAGGAATCACCGATGCTCTTTGTGGCCTTGGCAACGATATTCAGGGCATGAGAAGACTCCGACCCCTCGCGGACAGCGCTCCTACCAGCACCTCTGCCACCTGTGCCCCCCGCTGCGCGGGCCTGTGCACCGATTCCGGCCTCTCGGCCATTCTGACCGCCGACAAGGCGCTGCTGCACTGGCGTGCCATGCGTCGACTGGGTGATACCGGCCTGGCCGAGCACGCGGTTCAGGAAACGCTGCTGCGTGCCTGGAAAGCGTGCGCGAGCTATAACCCCGACCGGGGCAGCGTGCGCACCTGGCTGCTCACCATCGAGCGCAATATCCTGATCGACATCGCCCGGGTGCGCGCGGCCCGGCCCGGTGACACGCACTGGGACGAACTCGGCGACGCCGTCGAGGGCCGCAGCGCCGGGCCCGACTTCACAGACGGTCTCGCCGACGGCATGCTCGTCGCCGAACTGCTGGCCCAGTTGCCCGACGCCCAGCGCGACGCGGTGGTGCAGGTGATCCTGCGCGACCGGGCCTACCAGGATGTCGCCGCCGATTTCGGCGTGCCGGTCGGCACCGTGAAGACGCGCGTGCACTACGCCCTGCGCTCGCTGCGCAAGCTTCCGCTCAGCGCCTGATCCGCGGTTCCCCTACCTGGTGAACCTCGGGCCCGGCTGCCCCGTCGAACAAGTGTGGCGACCCAGCCCGGTCCGCCCAGAACCAGGAGTACCCCTCATGACCGAACACGCTCCCGCGTCCGGAATTCGCTTCGACCGCCGCACCGCCCTGGCCGCCACCGGCGCCGCCGCGACGGCATTGACCGTGGCCGCCTGCTCCTCCTCCGGCGGCTCATCGTCCTCCGACACCGCCGGCACCGATAAGGGCCGGACCCCCACCGAATTGGCTCGCACCGCCGATGTTCCCGTCGGCGGCGCCCTGATCGCCGGCGATACGGTGATCACCCAGCCCACCGCGGGCTCGTTCCAGGGTTTCTCCTCCACCTGCACGCATCTGGGCTGCAAGGTCACCGAGATCAACGCGGCGACCATTCGCTGCGCCTGCCACAACAGCAGCTTCAACCTCGACGGCACGGTGGCGAGCGGTCCGGCGCCCCGGCCCCTGGACACCCGCGCGATCCGCGTGGACGGCGACCGGATCGTCAGCGGCTGACGCGCCTCCCGGAGGTCGGCGTCGCACCGGCTACCGTGAGGTCCATGGCGAAGATCGCGGTGGTCGGCGGGGGCCGGATCGGGGCGGCGCTCATCTCCGGACTTATCGAATCCGGTTGGGCCCGTGACGATCTGATGATCGTGGGCCGCGAGCAGGGCCGCGCGGACGCCACCGGGCAACGGCTGGGGGTGCGCGCCACGGTCGACACCGCGGCGGCCATCCGGGCATCGGATCTGATCGTGCTTGCGGTGAAGCCGCAGGACGTGGACGAGGTACTCGCTGGCGTGGGCGCGGCCGAGCCGGGTGCGCGAGTGGTGGTGTCCCTGGTGGCGGGCGTGCCGATCGCGCAGCTGGAGGCCCGGCTGCCGGCCGGCGTGCCGGTCGTGCGGGCCATGCCGAACACCCCGATGATGGTGCGGCGGGCCATCACCGCGATGGCGCCCGGCCGCCGTGTCACCGCCGGGCAGCTCGAACTCGCGTCCCGCATGCTGCGATCCGTCGGCGAGGTGGTGATCATCGACGAGTGCCGGATGGACGCGGTGACCGCCGTCTCGGGCTCCGGCCCGGCCTACTTCTACGTGATCGCGGAGGCGATGGTCGACGCCGCGGTACAGCTGGGCCTGCCACGCCCGCTGGCGCTCGAGTCCGTTACCCAGACCATGCGGGGAACCGCTGTGCTGCTTCGGGATTCGGGCCGCACCGCCGCGGACTTACGCGCCGCCACCACCGCCCCGGCGGGCGCGACCGCCGCCGCCGTGCGGGAGCTCGAACGCTGTGGGTTGCGCACGGCGCTGCACGAGGCGGTTCGTGCGGCGGAGAGCTGCGCGGCGGAGCAGGGTGCACGGACGTCCTAGCGCCGCCAAGCTTTCCGGTCAGAGAATGCCGAGCTTCTCGCGTTCGGCGTCGACCAGGTCGTCCAGGAACTCCTCCGGGTCCACCCCGAGCCCGGAGTGGTCGAGGGCGTCGTAGTCCCGGGTGCTCAGCGGGAGCCCGAGGGCGGCGAGTTCGGTGGCCAGGCGGGCGTACGCGTCGCGGATGTCGGGCTCGTCCTCGTAGTGCGCCTGCTCGGCGGCCGCGCCATCGGAGAGGGTTTCGCCCGACAGGGCCCAAAAGGTGCATTCGGTGTCGAGTACTACCGGCCGCCAGCGGCTTTCGGGATCATCCGGGTTCAACCAGTAACCGGCCCAGCCCTTTCTGGCGTTCGCGACGAGCTTGAGGTGCTTGGTCAACTTCGCCAGGCCGGCGTTGTTGGCCTGTGTCTCCGGGTCCGCGAGCATAGCTTCGGTCATATGGCTGGTATCCAGGAGCGGGCCGAGCTCACCCTCCTTCAGGAAGTCGAGGTCGAGCAGGTTACCCAACTCGGTGCGGCCCTCCCACTGCGCGATCAGCAAAACCCGCAGGTCGTCGGGTATCGGCCGGCCGTCCAGCCGCTCGCGGGAGAACTCCGCGAGCCGTGCGTCATGCATGTGTGTCTCCGGGGGTGCGTGGTGATCCTGGCGTCAACGTAACAGCGTTGTCCGACAGGGCATCCCGGGAGACCGACGGCCCGCCGCCTGCGTCCGCCCGTCAGCGCTTCAGCTTCGCCACCTGTGCGGCCAGCAGACGATCACCGAAAGCCAGGCTCTCGGCGGGTATTTCGGGGTTGTACGAGCCGAGCTTGCCGCTGATGTACTCGACCACCGTGCGATCGCCGACCACCGCGAAGCGCACGACGGCGGCCGCGGGCATGCTCCCGGCGGTCTTGCTGCCGAGCTCGCGGATGTAGAGCATCTCGTGCACCGAGCCCACGCCGGGAATGTCCTTCACCACCGGGGTTTCCCAGGCGGCGGGCGCCTGCTCGGTCCCGTCCGCGTTGCGCACCGAGACGTTCACGCTCGGGCAGGCGCGCATCGTCGTGGCCAGCGCGTCGACGTCGACCACGCGATTCAGGACCGCGAACTGAATGTCGTAACGCGGCTTGCCGTCTGCGGTATCGACCCGGGCCAGGGCCGCCGCCATCGGATCGGCGGTCACGATCGGGATGGCGGCATTGCGCGCGGTGCAGGCGGGAGTGTCCTTCCCCGAGGCGATGCCGACGGTGCCGAGCAGGACGGCATCCCCGGTGGGCGGCAGCACGTAGGTGATCTCGGGGGTATCCGCGTTGCTCAGCAGGTAGTCGGTCATCGGGCGCGGCGCGACCGTCGTGGTGGGGGCTGCGGTGGTTGTGGTCGCCGCTTCCTGATCAGCGGAACAGCCCGCGGCGATCACCGCCGCCCCCACCAGCACACCCGCGAAAAACATACGACGGCAAGACATCACGCTCTAACTCCCCATAGATCCTGGTGTGTGACCGCCTCGCGGTCACGCGCTAGAGCGTATTCACCGGTGTATTCGGGGCTGTCGCGGGTCCGTGGATGCGAAGTCGCAGACCCGGTTCGGGGCGCGGCTCACTCGCTGGCGAGTAGCTGTTCTCGCAGGATGTCGGCGTGACCGGAGTGGTGGGCCAGCTCGCGCAGGACCTGGAGGTAGACCCAGTGCAGGGTGCGGGGGCCGGAGCGGTGGCCGGTCACCACGGTGTCGAGGGGGAGGGGGGAGGCCAGGGTGCGGGCGGTGGTGCAGGCGGCGCGGTGGGCGGCGGTGACCGAGGCGATCGTGTCCTCGGGGGTCAGGCGGAAGGAATCATCGGGGGACTGGACCAGGCCGAGATCCCGGCGCGTCCGGCCGCCGACGCATTCCTCGAACCACACGCGCTGCATCCAGGTCACGTGTTTGAGCAGGCCGAGAAGCGTTGTCGCGGAGGGGACCAGACGGCGGCGTGCCTGCTCCTCGGTGAGGCCGTCGAGAGTCCGTTCGATCGAGGCGCGATAGTCCTCGATGAATGCCTCGAGCTGGGTGCGGTCGTCATCCAGTAAGACATCGAACGCGCCCATTCTTCTCCAATCGCAGTGCGGCGCAGTGCCACAGGGGTTGATGCGAGTGTCTCTTACCGGTGTACGGGGCGAGTCAGTGGAGTTCTTCGACCAAACCGATGATCACTCCGGCCGGACCGTACACGTACGCGTAGCGGTACAGGTCCTCGTACTGTGCCACCTTGCCGACGAGTTCCGCCCCGTGGGGGCGCAGGCGCGCCAGCAGATCGTCCACATCGTCCACGGCGAAGGTCAGGCGTGGAATGCCCGGAGTATTCACCGGAGCCGGCGCCGCGGCGGGACGATTCGCGGGGGAGCGGAAGGTCGAGAGTTCCACGCGCGCTTGGCCATCCGGGGTGCGCACCACGGCGATATCCGCGCTGACCCCATCCAGGCCGAGCAATTCGTCGGCCCAGGGGCCGCCCACGGTGGCCTCGCCCTCGAGCTCCAGGCCGAGTTCGAGGAAGAAGGCGACGGCGGCGGCGAGATCGTCGACCACGTATCCGGCGTGATCCAGTCGGCGAACGGTCATGACGCGCTCCTCGTATCGATTCCGATGATGCTCGCGTAATCGGGCAGCTCGACGCCGTTGATCGCGCGATCGATCAACTCCATGTCGAAAGCCGGCTCCTGGTCCGGCGCGGGTGGTTGGAGAATGCTGTGCACGTGCAGCCGCCCGATCTCCTGATTGGCCTCGACGAAGTCACGCATGTGCCGCTCGTACGCGGCGAACGCGACAGCCGGATCCCAGTCGTTGGCGGCCAATTCCCCGGCGAGCAGATACGCGCCGATCAGAGCCAGCCCGGTGCCCTGCCCCGACATCGGCGACGCGCTGTAGGCCGCGTCCCCGAGCAGTACCACCCGGCCATTGGACCAGCTGTCCATCACCACCTGGGCGACCTGATCGAGATAGAAATCGGGGGCGGTATCGGCGTGCGCGAGAATGCGCGGGGTCAGCCAGCCCATATCGGCGGTGTGCTCGCGCAGCAGCTGCTTCTGCGCCGCGATATCACGATGATCGACATCGAATTCGCCTGCGGGAAAGGAGAACATGGCCATGGCCTGCGTTGCATCCGGCACCGGCCGCAGCCCGGCCGTGCGGCCGCCATCGTGGAAGTCCAGCAGCCAGCGCTCCAGCCCGAACTCATTGGGCACGGTGTAGAAGGCCAGGGCCAGCCCGAGGTGGTGCAGGTACTTCTCACGCGGGCCGAAGACCATGGCGCGCAAGGCCGAATGCAGCCCATCGGCGCCGATGACCAGATCGAAGCGCCGCCGATCGCCGCTCTCGAAGACGACATCGACGCCGTCGGAATCCTGCGCGAGTTCCGCGATCCGATCCCCGAAGATGTACTCGACCCCATCGCGAGTGTCGTCGTACAGCACCCGCGACAGATCCCCGCGCAGGATCTCGATCTCGGAGATATAGCCGTCGCCGCCATCGTCCTCAGCGCTGAAGGTCTCGAGCACCGCGCCGTCCGCGTCCACCGTGTGTGCGCCGGCGGTCTCGGTGCGAGCCGCCCGCACGGCCGCGTCGAGGCCCATGCGCGCGATGACATCCTTGGTCACTCCCCGAGCGTCCACGGCCTGCCCGCCGGGCCGGAGTTCGGGCGCCCGTTCCACCACGGTCACCTCCGCGCCCCAGCGGCGCAGCCAGTGCGCCACCGCGGGCCCCGCGATGCTCGCTCCCGCCACCAAAACCCTGGTACCGCTCATACCGCGCCTCCATTCGCGATTCGGGTCATCGCCGAATCGACCGCTCCGCACACCGCTGTCGGCGCGCACAGAGATGACGACGAGTGCCGAATCCGAAAGTAATCGGTGTGGGGGAGATCTGCGCGAACGAGTCACCGTGTGATGCGGCGGCGTGTGCCGCCGCCTCGACCGTCAGGCGGCCTGCGGGCGGGGGAGCAACAGTGCCCGGCCGCGTGCCAGCACCCGCGTCAGATCCCGGTAATCCGCCAGATCCACATAGCGCGGGCGAACGCGCCGCAGGCGAGAGCGTTCGGGTTGTTCGCACATCAGGACGAGATTCGCGGTGGTGGTGACCACGAGTTCGCAGCCCGGCCCGCAGCCGCGCCATTGGCCGCGGCAGCCGCCGATATCCCAGCCGATCACGCTGATGGACGGCCGCAGGCCCGGACCCGCCGGCCGCGAATGCATGGTCGGCCGAATGCCCGCGGCGGCGAGTTCGGAGATGAACGACTGGATTTCGGCTCGCGCCCGAGAGCGTGCGTCGAATTCGTTTCGCATGTCGCGCCTTTCGGCCTGTCCCCACTGACAGGGGGTTCTGAACTGAGATTTGCCCCACCTCGATGTGCCGAAACGCCTGCGCCGCAGGTTGTCCGGATTGGTACTTCTGAGGGGGGTGAGGCGGGGGTTGCTTCTTGATGGCCGGCTGGATCGGGGGCGGGGTGCCTGGGTGACGAAGTCCCGGCGGGGCATGTCGAGTGCCGCGATGGCAGTTGGGTGCGCTACCGCAGGAGGAAGCCCGGATAGCGGAGTTCCGGCGGGGCAACTCGGGTGCCTCGGCGGCGGTTTCGGTGCCCTGCCGGGGGAGAGAAGCCTGGATAACGGAGTACCAGCGGGAGACGAGGGCGCCTCGGCGGCGGTTGGGAGCCCTGCCGCAGGAAAGACGACTAGAAAACGGAGTACCAGCGGCGGCACGTCGGGAGACCCGATCGCGGTGGGGTGCCCTACCGGGGAAAGGACGCCTGGATAACGGAGTACCAGCGGGGGCGCGTCGGGAGACTCGACGGCGGTTGGGTGCCCTACCGGGGAAAGGACGCCTGGATAACGGAGTACCAGCCGGGGCGGGTTGGGTGCCTCGGCGGCGGCTCCGGCCCTCCCGGGCCGATACGCGGGATCGAAGCCCCTGGATGCGTGGCCGAGTTTCGAACTCTGGACCGGGCGTGGCAATCACCGCCATTGTGCTGATGACGAGTCTTTGTCTGTAAATCTCGAGAAGGTGCCCACGGCCGGCCAGCCCGACTGGAAGGACGAACTCGCTCCCGGCTGGGGAGCCATAGGTCGGGTACGGCAGGCGAAGTGACCAGCACTGTCGCATCTGTTTTGCCTGCTCTCCCGAACCCCGCGGGAAGCCGCAGGGTGGGTTCGGGTGTGGGCTACGTCGGCCACGGGCGTGACCACTGATGCGTGTGGTCGCACCTGCTGCACGGGTGGGAAAGGCCGGGCCAGGGTTTGGGCGCGCGAGGAGCCCCTTCGGCATGGGAGAGCCGAAGAGGCAGTGTCGAGAACGGCGGCGAGAGACTCGATACTCAGGGCCGCGATGGCTAACAGCGCCATCGCGCGGGGATGCTCGGAAACTGGGGATGATGACGGAAATTCACACGTGGCCTACGAGTTCGGTCGATGTGTGGTGGAGGAATCCATCCGGTTTTGCCCGGATTCTCCGAATCCTCGCCCATCACAACGGTTTCCCACCCGTTAGGGCCGGTGTTGATCTGGGCGTGGCAGGCATCGCACGCCAGGGTCAGGTTCTCGATGTCCGTTTCGCCGCCATCTGCCCACTCTCGGATGTGGTGTACGGCCGAGCGGCTCGCTGGCGCGTCGCATCCCGGGCGGGTGCATCCGCGTTCGGTGGCGGTGAGCGCCAGGCGTTGTGCGGGGTTGGCGAGGCGTTGACCTCGCGACAGGTGCAGGGGTCGGCCGTTGCGGTCGAGCACGGCCAGGTATGGGGTGGAGTTCCTGGCTACCTGGAGGGCTTGGGTGATCGACATGGTGCCGCCGGTCGCGGTGGTCGCGACCCCTGCGCGCTTCTCCAGGTCTTCGATGCTCATGGTGATGATGGTCGAGACCGGCAGTCCGCGATGCGATCCCAGTCGCGTGGGTCCCATGTCCGGGCGGAAGAACACCAGCAGTGCGTCATGGTTGCGCTGCTCGGCGTTGCGGTGATCGCGCTTGGCGGCGGCACGCAGCTTCGCGCGAACGGCTGCGCGGGCACGCTGGGCCGGGGTCAACGCGGGGTCGTCCGCATCGTCATCACCGGTGTCGTCGCCGTCGTCGAGTTCGGTATCGAGCCCGAGTTCGGCGGTGGTCCAGGGACTTTCGGGATCATCGGGGTTGCACATGCCCGGTCGCCCGAATTTCTCGAACATCGGGATCATGACCGCACCCAACTGCGGGGTGAGGTATCCCGAGATCGGGTACATGCCGTCGATGCCCTGATGTCCGATCTTGATGCTCCGGACCCGCTGGCGGTCCCGGTCCTCGGTCAAACGCCCGTCGGGATCGACATGCGCCAAAATGTGGACCCCGAGCTTGGTCACACCCTTCGGATCACCCTCACGGGCATAAGAGGTCAGATGCTCCTCGGCATGATCCTTCACTTCCGCACCGGCGGCGTCGGGGATCCGCGTCAGCGCATCGTGGATGGCCTTCACATGATCGGCGGAGATCTCCCCGGCGCGTTGCGCTTTAGCTACGAGCGGCAATTTCGGGGGCCGGGTGCTCGAACCCACCGACACCGTCGACAGCAGATCAGCGTTGCGAACGCGGGCAGCGGCCTCGGCGTACGACAGTCGCAGGGTCTGTTGCAGGAACAGGATCAGGCTCTTCACACCCGCCCGAGGACCCAAGTCCCGCGCCCCGCACTCGAGTGCGAACCGCTGCTTGACCGCTTCGAGCTTTCGGAAGCTGGTCTCGAGCTCCTGCATAACTTCGATGACCTCGTCCTTGGCCAACGAGTACATCGGCAATTCGAGCAGGTTCTCCACCGCGGCGCCAAGTGCTTTGGCACTCGTCGCGATCGTGGGTACCTTCCTCGAATCCATGCCTCTATTCTACTCCTCGATAGCAAGCATGAATAGCCCAATTCTATTGGCATATAACGTAATTCGGTCAAATCGGCGATGAATTTCCGAGTGAATATGGCACCGAGCGAACCCTTGGCCGGCCAATGCGCAGGCTCGGAGGTCGGGTTTCGAAATACCTCGACAAGAGCGCCGACGCCGACCAGGCGAGCCCCGGTTAGTTCGGGCGCCCGGTTGCCCGTCGCGTGTTCGGGTGATCCAGCGGCCGAACTCCGGCGCCGTACCCCTGGCCCTCGCCCCTGGCCCTCAGCGGCGTGTCCGCGCGACGCGCCGAGGCCGTTTTTCTCCCGCCTGCCGAATCGCATTCTGTCCTGCGGATCTCTCGGGGAAATCGCCTCGAACAGCACAAAAGCACCAACTACTACGCTTGCTAGTAGGTGACTGGCGTTGCCAAAGTGAATGGCTGGGTTTGGTGTTACTAGTGGGAAGGGAGGGGCGCTCCCGCCCGGGAGTGCCGTCCGTTATGAAGCCGAGCATGGTCAAGGCCGGTCTCTACACCGCCGTCACGGCCGCGGCATTCTCGACGGTGGCTGGGCTCGTGCCCGCCGTCGCCCAGGGTTCACCCGTTACGCCCGAGCTGCCGCAGCGGCTGGCTGGGAAGACCGTTTTTCTCGATCCCGGTCATCAGGGCCCCAACCACAATCAGGACGTCGCCCGTCAGGTCGACGACGGTCGCGGTGGCACAAAGGAGTGCCAAACCAGCGGCATGACCACCGTGAACGGCGTTCCGGAGCACACCGTGAACTGGAATGTCGCGCAACTGGTGCGTACTTCGCTCGAGGGTCTCGGCGCGCGCGTCGTGCTGAGCCGTCCCGACGACACCGGGTGGGGCGGGTGCGTGGACGACCGCGCCAAGGCCGCCAACCAGTCCGGCGCGGATGTGGCGATCAGCATTCACGCCGACAGTGCGCCCGCCAACGCTCGCGGCTTCCACCTCATCGTGCCGCAGCTGCCGGTGCCGGACGCGAAGGTCACGGAGGTGCAATCGGGTGCGGGTCTGGCAGCCAGCCGGGCCATGCGCGACGCGTACGTGCAGGCCGGATTCCCGGTCGCCGCCTACAACGGCGCGGACCAGGGTCTGCAGACGCGCGCCGACGTCGCCGGTCCGGCGCTGACCACCGTCCCGGACGTCTTCCTCGAAATGGGCAACGGCGCCAATGTCGAGGACGCGGCACTGCTCGAGTCCCCCGAAGGTCAGTTGCGGCACGCGGTCACCATCACCACCGGTGTCGTGTCGTACCTGCTGAACCTGCCGGTCCCGGCGACGGCAACCGACCAGGTCGTGGGTGATTCGGCCGCACCGCCCGCGCAGCCCGCGCTGCGGGTGCCGCCGGAACTCCCGGACATCCCGGGCCTGTCCGAGCTGCTCGGCATGGTCCCCGGGGCGCAGCCGAATTCGGATGAGCGCAAGGTCGACCCGCAGGCCCCGGGGCAGGCGGACAAGCCGGGCGCGCAGGCCGACAAGCCCGCGGCTCCGGCGGACAAGCCCGCCGAACAGCCCGCCGCCCCGGCTCCGGCCGACAAGGTGGCTCCGTCCGAACAGCCGGCCGCGCCCGCTCCGAGTCAGGAGTCGAGCACGGTTGACCCGCAGTCGGTTCCGGCCCCCGGGGCGGATTCGAAGGCCGGTCAGGGCGCCACCCCGGAGGCTTCGGTCGCGCCGCAGGCGGCGGTTCCGGGTCAGGTCGCTCCGGCGGCCCCGCAGGCGGCTCCGGCGGAACCCGCCGCACCGCAGGCGGCTCCGGCCGAACCGGCTCCCGCGCCGCAGCTCGAGCAGGTGCTGCCGGTTCCGGACAAGCAGGTCCCCGCGGTGCGTCCCATCGCGGCCCCGCTGAAGGCGAACCCGCCCGCGCCGGTGCATCCTGACGCGATCAAGCCGGGCTTCGCGGCTCCGGCCGCGGTGAACCCGCTGCTGCCGAACGTGGCGGCTCCCGGGGCGGCGATCCCGAACGCCGCGGCTCCGGGTGCGACGGTTCCGGGTGCGGCAAGCCCTGGCGCGCAGAGCAATCCGGGCGTGAAGACGCCCGGTGAGAAGTCCACCGACGTGCTGGATATCGAGTCCATGGGCTCGCTCATGCAGACCGCGGTGAAACTGCTCGGCCCGCTCGCCAAGATGATCATGGGTCAGGACGGTGTCGCGTCCGATCTCATCAACGTGGCCTACAGCCTGGTCTCGGTGCTGAGCTCGTCGCTGCTGTCCGCGCCCGCCAAGTAAACACAGACGGTCGCTGGTACGACCTACGCCCCCGCCTCGAATCCATCGAGGCGGGGGCATTTTTCATGCCTCGGCGTCTGTCATGCTTCTGTGTCTCCGGCGCGCTGCCGCCGGAGCCTGCACAGATGAGCGCGCAACGCACACCCCTGCCGCTCGCATTCGTCCCCGTGCGTCTCCAGGAGCCGTTCGATATCGCGATCGGAGAAGGCGGCGTACGGCGACGGCTCCCCGTGTCCGCCCGCGTTCTTGTCCCGGGTCGGGTACTCACCCGACCCGACGTGGAAATACGGATTGGTCATGACTCGCCCTCCATCGGAACGTCCTCGGCCCGAGCCCATCCCGCCGCGCGGGCGATCTCGAGCAGTTGCTGCTTGGCACTGCACGAGCGGGCCGAGACACCCTCGCCCGCAACGCAGTTGCGATGCCTCCACATCGCGATCCGAAACCCGTTGATCGTCCGCAGCTCGTCGGAATCGACCATCTGACAGTGCTTGATCCGCGAGTAGACGGCGGTCATCCGTTCCTCCCTTCGGGAGAATCCGGCGAATTACGCACGATGCGCGCCGCGTTGCCGATTCCGGTGTCGCCGGGGCGATCGTGCTCCTCCGCTCGCGACGGGGATGTAGAGGTATCCGCCGGTCGAGAGCGCGAGCCGAAGAGGGCGGGCATCACCCTCGCGGCCGTCTTGATGCAAACCCCAGCAGCCCCACGTGAATACGGCGAGGCATAACGCGGTGATCGCGAGCAGTGCCACTGTGTCCCAGAGCATTTCGAGTACCCCCTCGATGTGCGGATTTGATCTCCCTCGGAGCTGACTCGGCGACGGATGGAACCCCTTGCCGCCGTGCGCTCTTCTGCTGTGCACACCCAGATTCGCATTTCTGGAACGTTCACGAAACCATTCCGGCAAACTTGATGGAGCGGCACCGTGGAACGTTCCACGGTAGCGATCCCCAGATAGCGAGGCTAACGAAATGGCCAGCTCAACGGTACCTAGAAGGGCGCTCGGTCGGTTCTTTCGTACGCTGCGAGAGCGCGCCGAAAAGTCCTTGCTTGCAGCAGGACTGAATGTGGATACCTCCCCGCAAACCATCATGCGAATGGAGGAAGGTAGGCCGACGAAGCTGTCGACGCCTCAAATCAGGTTGTTGTTGGAGTTCTACGGTGCGGACAATTCGGAGCGAGACGAGGCGCTGGCACTGTGGGATGAGGTCAAGCGGCTTGCGAAGGATGCCAGACAGCAAGGTGTGCACAAAGGTTGGTGGCAGTCGTATGCCGACCAGTACCACCAATGGTTCGATCACTATCTCAAGCTGGAGGCGAGCGCGAAGCGCATGACGTCGCACCAGCTGGTTCTCATGCCTGGAATCGTGCAGACGCCCGAATACAGGCGCGCGCTCATTCGAGCCAGTCAGCCCGGCCTGTCGGCGGTGGACACTGAGCGTCGGTTGGAGTTGGCCGCCCGCCGCCAATCCCGTGTGACAGAAGGAGAGTTGAGGCTCGACTGTCTGCTGTCCGAGTCCGTTCTGCGGCACCAGCCGGGTGGAGCGCGGGTCATGTCCGAGCAGTTGCAGTGGCTGGCGGCCTTGAGCGAGAAGAGGAATGTTTCGATCCGGGTTGTTCCGCACGACGTCGGGATGCACCCCGGCCTTCGGATCCAGTCCTTCACGTTGCTCGACTTCCCTCCGACGATCGGTGGGCTGACTGAGCCGCCGGTGATCTACATCGAAGGGGTGGAAGGTGCGCTCTATCTCGAGCGCGACGATGTGATCGGTCGATTCCGGCAGGCAATCAAAGGGATTCGGCAGGTAGCGTTGAGTGACGAAGGCACCCGGCAACTGGTGCTGAAGATCGCGAAGGAGTATGCGGCGTGAGCGAGAACCCGCCCATTCATACCTGGTTCAAATCCAGTCGATCTGCGGACGCCAACGAGTGCGTCGAGGTCTACCTCGGGGATAGCCGTGTCGGCGTGCGTGACTCCAAGACCCCCGGCGGTCCCGAGCTGTGGTTCGCGCCCGAAGCCTGGGACGCGTTCCTCGGCAGCGACTTCTGGAAGCGCTGACGCGCGAAGGAACCTCGCGACAGCACCCCGCGCCCCGCCTCGATCAATCGAGGCGGGGCGCTTCCCGTGCAACGGCATTCACCAACCGGCAAACATTTCGCGACCGCAACGCCCGACGGTCATTCGGACAGAAGCGGCGCAGGCAGGCGCACCTGCGGACATTCGCAGGCGCACGTGCGGACAACCTCGTGTCCGGTGGTTGGCAAGCATCCGGCTCAGGGGGTTGCATGAAACCCGGGTCGGGTCACGACGGCTGACGACGGAGCCCCCGCGTGCACGACTCGTCGATCGAGGTGGATGTGATGGCGTTCGGTGTGGGCTTGAGTATCGGCACGGTCAATACGGTCTGCGTGACGGCCGCTGACAGAGCGGGCAGGAAACCTCCGGGCCGCCGCGTCGCGCCACCCACCACCTGGCGCACCACCCTCACCTTCGACAGTTCCGGCACCGCCCGGGTCGGCCGCATTCCGCGACACGGGCGGGTTATCACCGAGTTCGCCGATCTGTCCCAGCGCGGGCCGGTCGCGCGGGTCGGTCACCGGGCGCTCTCGGCCGCGGATCTCGTTGCCACCGTGGTCGGCAGCGTGCTCGAGGAGGTGCTGGGGAAGGCGCCGGCGGGGCAGGACGGCAGGCCCGATACGGGCATCACCGTCACTCACCCGGCCGGGTACTCCGAGAACCTGGTGGCCGACCTGCGGTCCGCGCTCGACAGTTTCGGGCTCGACCATGTCGCACTCATGGCCGAGCCGATCGCGGCGGCCACCTGGCTGGGCGCCCAGCGCGGCCCGCTCATGCCCGGCCTGGCGCTCGTCTACGACCTGGGCGGCTCGGGGCTGGATGTGACCCTGGTCCGGGTCGGCGCGGGCGCGCCCGCCAATCCCATCGTCGGATTGCCGCTGCACTCGGCCGATTTCGGCGGCCGGGCCTTCGGCGGGCTGGTGGCTTCGCGGCTGCGGCACGGCCCGGACGGTCCGGTGGTCTCGCGCGTGCAGTCCGAGGACGACACCGGCGCGCTGCGCACCGAGCACATCGAGCAGTCGCTGCGCCTGGTCTACAAGTGCCTGCGGATCGCCGACGTCACCATGGCCGATGTGGACAGGGTGCTGGTGGTCGGCGGCGCGGCCCGCCCGCACGAGGTTGCCGAGGTGCTCTCCACCCGGCTGGCCCGCCCGATCGTGGTGGCCCCCGACCCGGAGCGCACGATCGCCGACGGCGCTGCCATCGCTGCCCGGCAGGCGGTACTGGCCCAGGATTCGGGCGCACACGGACACGGTCCGATCACCGGATTCTTCCGGCGGATCACGCGGGTCGCCGCACTCTGAAACACTTCATTTCCACGGGCCGACCGGCTGGTTACCGGCCGGTTTGCCCGTAATGAGCCCGCTCATGGGACGAACTCGTGCAAGCATCTTGCTAGCACGTGTTGACGCTACTCCGGTTTGGTGTAACCATTAGAAACAGATAAACGCCAACCGGAGAGGTGACGATGATGTCCCCGACTACGACTCACGTCGACGACCCCGTAGTTGCCGAGGCTATCGAATACGCGGCGAAACTTCTGCTGCTGTCCGAGGGCTCGGTCAACAAGAGCTTCGACCCGTACGAGGACATCGACTGGGAAAACCCGGACTTCGACGTCGACACCAAGCCCGAGCGCTGGGTGTTGCCGGCGTCCGCGGACCCGATCGGCCGCCACCCGTGGTACCTCGCCCTGAGCGAGGAAGACAAGATCGCCGTCGGCAAGTACCGGCAGGCCAACGTGGCCAAGGTCGGCTTGCAGTTCGAGTCGATCCTGATCAGCGGCATGATCAACCACACCTTCGGCCTCGCCAACGGTGACCCGGAGTTCCGGTACTGCAGCCACGAGATGTCCGAAGAGATCAACCACACCCTGATGTTCCAGGAGATGGTGAATCGCATCGGCATCGACGTGCCCGGCATGGGCCCGCTCGTGCGCCAGTTCCGCCAGATCGCGGTCCCGGTCGCGGTGCTGTTCCCCAACCTGTTCTTCATGGCCGTGCTCGCCGGCGAGGAGCCGATCGACCACATCCAGAAGCAGATCCTGCGCTCCGGCGAGGACGTGCACCCGATCATGCGCGGCGTCATGGCGATTCACGTCGCCGAGGAAGCCCGCCACATCTCCTTCGCGCACGAGTTCCTCAAGAAGCACGTGCCCGAGCAGAACCTGCCGAGCCGCTTCGTGCTGTCCATCGCCATGCCGATCGTCATGTTCATCCTGGGCCGGTCCATCGTGACCCCGCCCAAGGCGTTCTTCGACGAGTTCGACGTGCCGGACAAGGTGCGCAAGGAGCTGTTCTACGACTCGAAGGACTCCAAGCAGGCCTTCAGCGACTACTTCATCGACGTTCGTGCCCTCGCGCACGAGATCGGCCTGATGAACCCCGTCGCCAAGCGCGTGTGGAAGCTCTTCGGAATCGCCGGCTCGGCCTCCCGTTACCGCTCGGAGCCCATCCGCTCCGGCAAGGCCGCCTGAGTAGACAAGGGACCGTACAGTGCCGTACGTCGTCACCCAATCCTGTTGCAGCGACGCCTCCTGCGTCTACGCTTGCCCGGTCAACTGCATCCATCCCACGCCCGATGAGCCGGATTTCCGGACGGCGGAGATGCTGTACGTCGACCCCAAGGCGTGCGTGGACTGCGGGGCGTGCGCGACCGCGTGCCCGGTGGACGCGATCGTCTCCTCGAAGAAGCTGACCGACGAGCAGCTGCCCTTCATCGAGATCAATCGCGACTTCTATCGTGAGGAACGCCCGCGGCCCCTGCTGGCGCGGCCGATTCCGGCGGCGGAGGTCAAGCCCGGGCGCGAACCGCTGCGGGTGGCGATCGTCGGCTCGGGGCCCTCGGCCATGTACGCGGCCGATGAACTGTTGACCCAGGCCGGAGTTCAGGTCACGGTCATCGACAAGCTCAGCACCCCTTACGGTTTGGCGCGCTTCGGTGTCGCGCCGGACCACACCAAGACCCGCAAGGTCGCCGAGCTGTTCGACGTCATCTCGGCGCAGCCCGGTTTCGGTTCGTACCTGAATCTGACCGTCGGCGAGCATGTTTCGCACTCCGACCTGATCGCGCATCATCACGCGGTGCTCTACGCCGTCGGCGCGTCCAGCGATCGCAAGCTCGGTGTGCCCGGTGAGGGGCTGCCCGGCAGCGTCTCGGCCACCGAGTTCGTCGCCTGGTACAACGGGCATCCTGACCAGGCCGGCCGCTACTTCGAGCTGTCGCAAAAGCGCGCCGTCATCGTCGGCAACGGCAACGTCGCCCTCGACGTGGCGCGACTGCTGACCACCGATCCCGAACTGCTCGTCGACACCGACGTGGCCCCGCGGGCGCTGGCGGCGCTGCGGCGCAGCAAGATCGAGGAAGTGGTCGTGCTCGGCCGTCGCGGCCCGGCCGAGTCCGCGTTCACCGTGCCGGAGTTCGTCGGACTGCTCGGCGCGGACGTGGACATCGTGGTCGAGGGTGAGATCCCGGAGATCACGCCGGACATGCCGCAGAAGGTGGAGCAGAAGCTGAAGCTGCTGCGCGGGCTGGCCGATCGGCCGACCGGCGGGCGCAAGCGCATCGTGTTCCGGTACCTGTCCGCGCCCACGGCGATCAACGGCGTGGACCGGGTCACCGGGGTCGAGGTGGCGCGCAACGAGCTCGTCGCGGACGCCGACGGCGTGCTACGGGCCCAGGCGACCGGCGAGGTCGAGACGCTCGAGACCGGGCTGGTGCTGACCTCGGTCGGGTACCGCGGTGTGGCGCTGCCCGGGCTGCCGTTCGACGAGCGCGGCGGCATCATTCCGAACCTGGACGGGCGGGTGCTCGAAGCCGCGGGTGGGTCCGTGGTTCCGGGGGCCTACGTGACCGGCTGGATCAAGCGCGGGCCGACCGGGTTCATCGGCACCAACAAGTCGTGTGCGCAGCAGACGGTGCGGCAGCTGGTGGACGACTTCAACGCGGGGCGGTTGGGTCAACCGCTCGGCGGGGCGCGGGAATTCGACCGGCTGGTCGGTGCGCGTCAGCCGCACGTGGTGCGTGGCGGCGCGGCGAATCGGCCGTCGCGGCTGCGGCTGCCGCTGCTGGTGCGGAATCGCAAGGAGTCCTCGGCGCCCGTGCGCTGAATCGGGCTTTCCGTACATATAAAACCGACCGTCCTTTGTGAATTGTTCACGGAGGGCGGTCGGTTTCGTTTTGTGTACGGATTGTGTTGTGCGAGTTGTAATACTGCGTTCGCTAACAGCGACATCTTCCTGGGTATGCGCGAAACGCTGTCGAATCGCGGTTGGACAACCTGCCTGTGATGGGGTCCGGTTGGTAGCAACCAGCCAGTGATCGTGTTCTGACCGGCGCAAACTGACACTGCGGTTTTGTTTTTCGGACACTGGTTGCCTACCGGTTGGTATGAAATTGGGGTTCGCTGTGGTGTAGCCACGAGAGCGGATTTTCGCAACTGCGCTGGTGTCCAGTCTGATTCGATCTTGTTGGGTCATCGATCTGACCAGTGGATTCGCCAACTTCGCTACTGGACACGAAATCTTTTCTCCGGATTCGATATTCACATCCGGTATGCGCCAGCTAACCTGAACGCGCTGTTTGGAAAACGACCGCGACCACATGGTTGGTACGCCTGTGAGGCCGTGGTCTCGGTGCGTTGACGGGATAGCAATGACTGTTGGCTTTGGTATGAGCATCGGCACAGTGAACTCGGTATGGGCCACCGCGACGGGTGATCGCGGCCGGCCCGCCGTCCGAGTACGGCGCACGGCTGTCACTTTCGACAGCGCGGGCGGGCCTCGCATCGGCGGCATTCCGCAATTCGCCCCGGTGGTAACCGATTTCGCCGATCTCACCGCGGATCCGGATCCCGTGGTGGTGGGCGGGCGCATCTGGTCGCCCGCGGATCTGGTGGCCGCGGTGGTCAACGGGTTGATCGAAACCAATGCTCCCGAAGCCCCGGCGGTCAGTACCTATCCCGCCTCCTACACCGACAAGCACGTCACGCGATTGCGTCGCGCGCTGGACTGGTCCGGGGCCGCCGACGTGCAGCTCATGCCCGAGCCGGTCGCGGCCGTTGAATGGCTCGATCACGAGTTCGGCACCGCCGGAGCGGGTTTGACGCTCGTCTACGACCTCGGCGGCAACTGTCTCGACATCGCGGTGGTGCGCACCGAGGCCGAGTTCGGTGAACGCGGCGTGCTCGGCCGGGCCGAGCGCTCCTACGACTACGGCGGGCGGCCGCTCGGCGCGCTGATCGCCCGGTACGCGCGCAGTATCGCTCCCGGTGCGGCACAGCCGGTTTCGGCCGTGGTGCCCGCCACCGACACCACCAGACTGCGGTGCTGGCACATTCGGAATTCGCTAAAACTGGTGCGCGCCACCGTGCACCGTGCCGGACTCGTCATCGACGACATCGATCGCATTCTCATCATCGGCGGCGCGGCCCGGCCCGCCGAGGTCTCCGCCGTGCTCGCCGATCTCGGCCGGCCCGTGTTCATGTCGCCGGATCCGGCGCACACCGTGGCCGTCGGCGCAGCCCTCGCCGCGTTCCGCAGCGCCGACACCGGCTCGGCCATCGGGCGCTACGCCCCGCGCGCGGCCGTATTCTCCGGTGCGGCGGTCGCTTCCGCGCTCGCCATGTCCGCGGCCACCGTCCTCGGCGGCCCGGTGGCGGGCCCGCCCGGACTGCAGGCCGCGCCCGGCGGGGTCACGACCCCCGGCATTCCCCTCAGCCTCGGCGACGTCCTCGTCTACGACGACGCGACCGCCCCCGGCGGCCGCCCGCACGCCATCGCCCCCGCCGCGGCGGTTCGCGGCTACGGCCCCGTGGCCGCCACCGTGACCCAGAACTGGTTCGCCGGACGCCCCGTGGTGGAGGTCGACCGCACCAGCCCCGGCACCCGGTGCGAGACCCGCACGGCCGAGCAGCTCGCCACGTACGCCAACCCGGCGGAGTTCGTGAACCCGATGCCGTTCCCCCCGGGGAGCATGAAGCTGCCGATCTCGATCGGGACGATGCCGCACATCAGTCTTCCCGGGCTGCCGAACGTGCCCGGGCAGCCGGGCAATCCGCAGCCTGGAAACCCGCAACCCGGAAACCCGCAGGGTCCCGGAGATATCAGTGCGCCCGGTCCGATCACCGAGCCCGGTACGACGCCGGGCACCCCCGGGAATCCCGGCACGACACCGGGCGCTCCCGGCGATCCGGGTACGACGCCCGGGGCTCCCGGTGACCCAGGTACTACGCCCGGCTCGCCGTCGGATCCCGGTACGACTCCGGGCTCGCCGTCGGATCCGGGAACCGTTCCCGCGCCGGGTAATCCGTCGGATCCCGGTCCGGTTACCGGGGAACCTGCCTCGGGCGGGTCTACGGGTGGCGGAGCGGGTGTGGGCGGGGGCGGGGCGACCGGTGGTGGAACCGGCGGCGGGGGTGGCACTTCCGGTGGGGGTGCCGGGGACGGCGGTGCGGGCGGTGGTGGTGCCGGTAACGGCGGCTCCGGCGCGGGCGCCGGTGGTGGCGCAGGGGCCGGTGGCGGTGCGGATGCCGGTGGCGGCGACGCGGGTGCCGGTGGCGGCGCGAACTCCGGCGGCGGTGCCGGTGGTGGCGCGAACTCGGGCGGCGGCGCTGGCGGTGGTGCGAACGCGGGTGCCGGTGCCGGTGGTGGTGCGAACTCCGGTGGCGGCGCTGGCGGTGGTGCGAACGCGGGCGGTGGCGCCGGTGGCGGTGGCAACTCCGGTGGTGGCATGGGTGGGGGAGCGAACTCCGGCGGCGGGGCCAACTCGGGTGGCGGTGCTAACTCCGGTGGCGGCGTGAGTTCCGGTGGCGGCATGAACTCCGGCGGCGGAACGTCTTCCGGCGGCGGCACCAAGCCCGGCGGCAATTCCGGCGCGGGCGCGAACTCCGGCGGCGGCATGGGCGGCGGTGCGAACTCCGGCGGCGGTTCCCGCTCCGGCGGCACCTCGGCCGGCGGAGGCGGCATGGGCGGTGGCGGTGGCGCGTCCGCCGGCGGCGGCTCCCGTGGCGGCGGGATGGGCGGCGGTGGCATGGGTGGCGGCGGCGGGATGGGCGGAGGCGGCGGAGCTTCCGGTGGCGGTGCCGGCGGCGGCGGAGGCATGAAGTAGTGCTCCCGACGGTCGCCCCCAACTCCCACCGTTTCCCCACTCACACAACGCACTTCGTCGCGAGTACCGTGCTCTCGGCACTCTCGGACGTCGAGTCTCGCGCCTTGGAGACGCGGTCCACCGGTAGGAATTCCCTGGTCGGCGAGGCGGGACACCCGGCCGCCCGGCTCCCGGTGGCTGCCACCCTCGCCTCGGAGGAGGTGGCTGCGCTAGTCGGTCGGTCCGCGAGTTCTGATATGGGCGTGCCGATCCGGAGCGGACACGCTGCGCCGCTGGTGATACGCATGGCTGCCGCGACTGAACGCTCTCTCCGTGGGATTGATGAGCCTGCTGCGTCAGGGGCTTCGGTTCGGGTGGCGCGTGTCGCGCACATGGCCGTCGGGCGGGGCTCGGCTGACGGGGTCATGCGCGGCGGGTCCGTTCCGGTCCGCGGGTCGGGTGCGGCGTCGTGCGTGCTCGTCGCAACCAGCTCGCTTGCTATCGGCGGAACGGGAGCTCATCGACTATGAGCAGGGCGATCAACCGGGCCGTGCGTCAAACTGCCTGGCCGCGACCGCAGTTGCGGGTCGTGGCGGGGCGATCGGCGCAGGTCGATGCCGAGGGTGAGGCGGGCGCCGAAGTGTTGGGCGGGCCGGGGGTCACGGGGGAGCGGTATCGGGGGCGGCTGGCCGAGCGGCTGGCGGCCGGGGTGGTTCGGGATGGGGCGGGGGAGTCGCCCACCGAGTTGAATCAGTTCTTCCTGTGGCATCGGAGCGCGTTGGACGCGCCGGAGGTGCCGTGGGAGGCCTGTGGGGGTGGCTCCGCGCGCGCTGTGGAACCGCGTGGGGCGGGGGCCGCCGTGGCGACCGAGCTGCCGAAACCGTTGGTGGTCGTGCGATTCGACCGCCGTACCGAACCCGCTGGGACCGTGGCGATCGAGTAGCTCTCGCCACCCAGGAACGGCGACGTGCTGGGCGGTGAACCCGGAAGCCTCCCGCCCGCTCGTTGTCGATGAAGCGACCGGCCCACCCTCGCGCCTAATGTGCCCAGCGCGACGGTGGGCCCGGTTGCGTTCGGACCCGGATCGATCACAGCCCCTTGGCTATTCGGTGAAGTCCCAGCCTCGGCGCGGTCCTGCGGTTTTCAGCGAGCGGTGAAGCCGCCGTCCACCGTCAGGGCCGCGCCGGTCACGAACGACGCCTCGTCGCTGAGCAGGAAAGCGCAGAGGGCGGCGATCTCCTCGGGGCGTGAGATCCGGCCGAGGGGGTGCAGGGCGGCGATGGCGGCCTCGCCCTCGGGGGTGGCGCCCATCGACGCCCGGAAGGCCGGGGTGTCGACCGCGCCGGAGACGATGGCGTTCACGCGCAGCCCGTTCTCGGCGTTCTCCAGCGCGACCGCGCGGGTGAGTCCGACGACGCCGTGCTTGGCCGCCACATACGGTGCGACCGAAGCCATTCCGACGACGCCGAGGTTGGACGCGTTGTTGAGGATCGCGCCCCCGCCGGACGCCAGCAGCGCCGGAACCTGATGCCGCAGACCGTAATACACGGCCGTCAAGTTCAACTCGATGTCCGCCCGCCACCCGCTCGCCTCGATGTCCTGCACGGCCCCGAATGCGTTGACGGCCCCGGCGTTGTTGAAAGCCCCGTCCAGCCTGCCGAATTCGCCGACCGCCGCCGCCGTCAACCGCTCGACGTCCGCCTCCACCGTCACGTCGGTGGGCACGAACAGCGCCCGACTACCCCTACTCGTGATCTCCTCGACCAGCCGGTCCCCGGCTTCCTTCCCCCGGGCCCCCAGTACGACCGCACCCCCTTCGGCGACGACCCGCCGCGCGACCGCCTCCCCGATCCCCGAGGTGGCCCCGGTGATCAGCACAACCTTGCCCTCGAATCGTGTATCCATGCCGACGTTCTCCTTGAACCCGAGAATTACTTGACATGTCATATTTAATGCCGCGCGGCGGTACGGCGCTGGCGGCAATCGGACATCTAACTTGATGTGTCATGCATTTACGATGGGTGGCCGGGATCGGTCTTCGCGCCGCCCCGACGTTCAGTGGAACGATGCCGCGACGGCTCGGTTCGGGACATCTATACGCCGGACGGGTTCGACGTGTCCCCGTCGACCCGCCCCGAGTCGGCGGTTCGGCCCCGGTCGGCCAGTAGCGCGGTGAACGACGCGTACTCGCCGGGGGGCACGCAGATCTGCCGTCGCGGCGACCAGCCCCGGACGGGCGGCCTGTCGTTGGGGATCACGACGGCGTGGTCGAGATTGCGCCCGATCCAAGCCCGGAGGTCGGGTGAGTCGATGCTGGGCATTGTCGCCACGGCGTGTTCCCAGTCCAAACCCGGCACCGCGGCGGCGACGACCACGATCGAATCGGTGGTATGCCAACTGTCGCACATGATTTCGTCCCGTCTGAGTGGGGAACCACTGGGGAAACGGTCCGAAGTGCCTGGATCAGGTTCGGCAGCAGCGAGGTCTGCCACCGACGGTAGTGGACGGGTCCCGCCCGGTCGACTGGGACCGGCTGCCCGCGCGGCCGGCGGGGGCGGTGGCGTCTTCCCGGGGAGTGCGGCGATTCGCGGACTCGTGCAACAACGCGGCTAGGCCCGGGGAACGTCCGGCGCGACCGGTTCGGCGGGCCGGGCGCGGCGCGAGCAGCGGCGGGCCGGCGCGAGGTCCCGGGTGTGTCCCCGGCGTGACCACTCGTCATGCGAGCGGGCCGGTGCGGCAACCTCGAAGCGTCGTCGCGTCCGCACCTCCGACCGGTGGTGGTCCCGGTGCGCACGGGACGTCAACCCCGGTGGCAGGTAACGGTCGGACATGCGAGTTCGCGGGCGCGGCGCGTAGCCGGATGGGGAAGGACTAGCGTGGAAGAGCGGAGGATTGCTCGTGCATCGCCGGTCGGGCGGTGTCGTCGCCGTGCGAGTCCATCGGTCCTAGGGCCAGACGGGAGCGTCGTTGTGACGCTGTGCCAGGAAATTTCGAACTTCGCGCCGCCACTGGGATGTGGGATGTGACGACACCGGACGAGTCGGCCGGTCAGCGCCGAGAGCACGGGACGGGACAGGCGGGCGATCTGACCGATGACGACTCCGGTGTGAGCTCCTTCCTCACCCTCGGTGACGACATGGTGCGCAATCTCATGGATGTGCTGCAGCGGCTCGACCGGCTGCGTGGTGTGCTCGACGATACGAAATCGACACTGCTGCAAATTGATTCGGCCACAATCGATGTGCGGGATCTGGTCGCCCGGCTCGAAACGGACCTGCGCAGCGCCAACGCGAGCATGCTGGCGATCACCAGCGATTGGCTGATGGCGTCGCCTGGGCGCGGCGGACCCCTCACTCTCCGATCCGCGCCGTTCTGGCACCAACGGTGACCGCGACCACCGTGCCGGGGTGAGTGTTCGGTCGCCGCCGATGCAGGTGTCAGCGAATCCAGGGTCTGTGCGAGAAGCCTCGCGTGGCTACTTTCGCGGGTGACTCGAATACCGGGGCGGGGCCATCGGATCGCGCCGCACGTCGATACCTTTGGAAGACGCTGCCGATCGGTGAGCACGTACGTCATCGTGGTCACCGATACCAGTCGTCCCCGTCGGCGCCCGCGCGCCGATGGAGGTAGTCGGCAAGGGAACCGGCGACCCACGTGCGGGAGTCGGTCTCGTGGTCCCACACGAACACGTCGCTGTTCCGCTCGGCGGGCACGCGCACGTAGCAGAACTGGTCCCCGCCGCCGTTGTCCCCGAAGAACATCAACTGGTCGAAAGACATGTACAGCCGCGCGAACTCGGGATCCCGCCGAAACTCGATGTTCTGTTCGACGATCTCCCGCGCCGACCACACCAGCCCCGAACCGTACTCGTCCCGCACACCGTCGCTGCCGCGCAACAGCTCTCGCAACTCGTCCGGCACCGCCTGCCCGAGCCGCACCACGATCGCGACAATGCCCGGCGCCGCAGGCCGGGTCCGGCCGCTGTACACCTCGCCGGGCTGGATCCCGCTGTGGTCGGATCCGGTCAGATCCGACTACATCGGCCTGGACCTGGACCCCGACGCGGCCGGTGTTCGCGGGCAGATCATCAACTTCGGCCGGGACGAAGAGCGGCACTTCGTGTGCGCGAACAACTTCACCGAGCTGCTGGAGATCCTCCTGGACGAGGTCCGCTCGGGCCGATGGCCCGCAACGACCCTCATCTACGACGAGGAGGAGGGGGAGGAACGCACGCTGGTCGGTGACGTCGCGGACGGGTCGGGCCGTGCCTGGTTCGGCGCCCTCGAAGACCACTTCTTCAACGCGCTGTACAAGCGTGCCGAAAGCCCCAGCGGCCCCGCTGTTCCCGTGAACCCTCCGAGCAGTTCGTAGTCGGGTGCGGCCTTGACCCGGGATGGCGGGTTCGTCCACTCCGTGGCGGACTCGTCGACTCGGGACGAGGAGGACGCCGTCGACATCCGAGCGATGGATCTGCGGCACGTGGCTGTCCGTCGAGAACAGTGCCGACAACCCTTCCGCTGCCGGGGATCCGGCAGCGGGTCACGTCAAACCTTCGGCTACTTCACGCCGCTCGTGATCGCGGCTGCCTGGCGCGCGGCGATCGCGACCGCCACCTCGGCGGGGACGTACTCGCCGGTCTTGCTGTTGAACTCGATGATCGAGAACGCCTTGCCTTCGGCGAAGATCGCGACCGTCGTGCCGTCGGGGCCGTTCAGGATCCCGCCGTCGACGCCGACATCGATGGGGGTGAAGGCCGCGCCGGCCTTCTGGGCCACATCGGTTTTCGCCGCCGCTACCGCCGCGGCGGCGGACGCTGCGTCCGGCTGGACGATGACCGCGGTCGTGATCTTCTCGGTCCCGGCGCCGTTGCCGTAGATCCCGGTGATGCCGTTCTGTTCGGCCTTGCTGGACTTGAGGGTCCAGTCGGCGTCGATGTCGGTGGCCTTGATCAGCAGGTTGGCGTACTCGCCCGCGCCGGGGGACACGACCGTGGTGGTGGCGGCCGAGGCGGACGACGTCTCGGCCGACGAGGACTCCTGGTCCGCGCTACAACCGGCGATACCCACGGACAACAGCACTGCGGCACCGAACACCACAGCCTTAGATTTCTTCATCGGCAGATAATGGCAGAGGCGCAAACCCGCCGCAATCTTTCGCCGACCCGAATTCCGGGGGCATCGCGACGGCTCCGATATGGCCGGGTGCCCACGGGATTCGAAGGGTCCCACCGGGTCGCCAACCGCTCGATCCGTACGACTCGACGGGATCAGAAACACTCGGTACTGGTGGGCGGTTTGCGGTGCGGGGGTCACCGTAGCCCTCGTAGGTGGGCGGTTCCGGCGGGGTCCCGTCGGGGGAGGGGAGCTCGGTGACGGTCACCGACTTGGTGGCCTTGCCCTGGACGACCTTCAGCACGTGGGTGCCGGGGTTTGGGGACTTACCGAAATTGTGACGTTTCACTAACTCTCGATGTTACCGTTCGGCGACCCTGATCCCGGGGATGAGCAGGAGTGACGGATGAGTGCGAACAGTGGACCGAGGCGGCGAATCGGTTGGAGTGCAACCGCTTTGATGGCCACGACAGTAGCGATGGTGGCGCCCTCCGCCGCCGCCGCGGAAATCAACATGAGCCTGGAAGCAGCCCCTCCCGGCGGCTACGTGACCGGGACCGAATACCGCATCACCATGCCGGAGCACGGCGGCGCCGACTTCGATAATCGGATCGTCTTCACCGACAACGGGCAGTGCTTCGCCGCCTTCTGGCGGATAGGGAACAAAGACTCCACCGGCTCGAGCAGGGTGTTCAGCTCCGTGACGATCGATGTCATTTGGGTTCCGAAGACGGTGGGCACACACAGCATCGTCGCGACCGCGGCCGGCACGAGCGTGACCTACACGGTGAACGCTGTCGCCGCGCCGATCGGCACCCCACCCCCACCGGCCGAGGATCCGAATACCAACGGCTGCAACGACACCGGCAACCCTTACGCCGATCAAACCAGCACCGGCAGCTTCTGACCGGTCGGTGCGAGCCCGATTCCGCCGGCTCCCTACCGGATACCGCCGAGGCTGTCCGTCTCGTGCTACTTCGGCGCGAGGACGTCGGGGAGCTGGGCGAGGGAGTCGATGACTATTCCATGGGAGGTCTGGGGAAGCTCGGAGTGCAGGTAGCCCCAGGGGCCGCGGCGGATGAGGGCGGGGACCATGCCCGCGGCGGCCGCGGGCAGGAGGTCGTTGTCGACCCGGTCGCCCACGTAGCAGATTTCGCGGAATTTCACGCCGGCTACTTCGGCGACTTTCGCGAAGAAGGCCGGGTCCGGTTTCTCCAGGTTCCATTCGGCCGAGGTGTAGATGGCGTCGACGGGGAGTTCCATTTTCTCCAGGGCCGACTTCGCTTGCGGGGGCTGGTTTCCCGCGATGATCACCCGCACCCCGCGGCTTCGCAGCTCTGCCAGCGACGGCACCACGTCCGGGTAGAGGTCGTCGGCGTCGAAGTTGTTGCGCAGGCTGTCGGGCTCGGCCAGCGCCCACGCCTCCTGCTCGGCGTCGAGGTCGATGCCGGGGCGGAGCAGTTCGAACGCGTCGGTCAGCGGCCGCCCGGTCGCCGCCATCCCGCCGATGGCCCCCATCAAAGCGAACCCGGGCACCCCGAGCCGATCCGCCCACCGACTCCAGATCCGGGTCTCGTCGATCAGCGTCTCACCCACATCGAACACCGCAGCTTTGATCACGGCCCCACCCTATCGGGCACCGGCCGAGGGCCCGGATCAGGCCGAGCGAACGAGTGAGGCCGTCGCGGCGTCGTCGTACCGGTTCCACACGATCTCGGTCAGCGCGCGATGCGCGCCGATGACCCGCGCGTGCACGGGTTCGGGTGCGGCATGCAGGAGCCGGTCGGTGAGCAGCCCGGGAGCGAGGAACCAGGGGGCCACCAGGACCCGGTTCGCTCCGCGCTCGCGCAGGGCGGACACCGCCTCGGTAACCGTGGGTTCGGTGGTGGCGAAACAGATTTCGGTGTCCCAGCCCGTCAGCGCACCGAGCCGGCGAGCCACCTCGGCGGTCCGGGCGTTGGCCTCGGCCGACGAGGAGCCGACGGCGGCCACCGCGATCCCCGGGCGATCGGGGTTCGAATCGCCGAGTTGTTCGAGCACCCGGTCGCGCAGGGCGGCGATCAAACGCTGATCCGGGCCTAGGACGTCGGCTTGGGTCAGGCGCAGGTGCGGGTGGCGGTCACCGGCGGCAGCCAGGAGCTCGGGCAGATCCACGCGGGCGTGGAAGGCGCTGCCCAGCAACAGCGGAACCACCACCGCGTGGGAATGACCCGCGGCGGCGATCTCGTCCACGACCTGATCGATCGACGGGATGCTCAGGTCCAGGAAGGCCAGGCGCACTTCGAGATCCGGCCGGGCGGCGGCGATCCGCGCCACGACCGCGTGCATGGTCGCGGCCGAGCGGGGGTCGCGGCTGCCGTGGGCCACCGCGACGAGCGCCGGGCGTGGGGCCGCGAGCGACCGGAAGTGCCTGTGGCGCAGGGCGACCGGCAGCGAGGCGGTCGAGAACGCGCCGCTGCCGGGCGAACTCATGTCAGAGTCCGACTTCCGTGCCGACCTCGACCGCGGTCAGGGCGTCGCCGACCAGGCCCGCGGCCAGGGTGTTGCCGCCCGCCGGATCGATCAGCAGGAAGCTGCCGGTGTAGCGGTTGACGCTGTAGTCGTCGGCCGCGATCGGCTCGGCCACGCGGATCGAGATCCGGCCGATGTCGTTGAGCGCCAGCGACTCCGGGTTAGGATCCGCGGCCAGGTTCTGCTCGTCGAAACGCTCGATGAGCGCGCCGACGATCGCCTGCGTGGTGCGGGCGCCGTGCTTGAGCAGCAGTCGCGCGCCCGGGCGCAGCGGCTTGTCGCCGAGCCAGCACACGGTGGCGTCGAAGGAATCGACCGGCTCGGGAGCATCCGCCGCCGCCACGATCGTGTCGCCGCGCGAGACGTCGACATCGTTGGCCAGGATCAGCGTGACGCTGCGGCCCGGCTGCGCCGAAGCCAGCTCGCCGTTGGGGGTGTCGATACGCTCGACCGTGGTCCGCGTGCCCGAGGGCAGCACGATGACCTCGTCGCCCTTGCGCACGGTGCCCGCCGCCACCTGACCGGCGTAGCCGCGGTAGTCCGGGTATTCGGCCGTGCGCGGGCGGATCACGTACTGCACCGGGAACCGCAGGCCGACCTCGTGCCGGGTGCTGTCCGCGTCCACCGGCACCGATTCCAGGTGCTCGATGAGCGAGGGCCCGTCGTAGTACGGGGTGTTCTCCGAGCGCGAAGCGATGTTGTCACCGTGCAGCGCGGAGACCGGAATCTCCACCACATCCTCGGCGTCCCAGCCGAGTTTGGCGGTCAGCTCCGAGAATTCGGCGACGATCTGCTTGTACACGCCGGCCGGATCATCGACCAGGTCGATCTTGTTCACCGCGAGGACCAGCTTCGGCACACCCAGCAGCGCCATCACCGCGGCATGGCGGCGGGTCTGCTCGATGACGCCCTTGCGTGCGTCGACCAGCAGGATCACCAGCTGCGCGGTGGACGCGCCGGACACCGTGTTCCGGGTGTACTGCACGTGCCCCGGGGTGTCGGCGAGCACGAAAGACCGTGCGGGCGTGGCGAAGTAGCGGTACGCCACGTCGATGGTGATGCCCTGCTCACGCTCGGCACGCAGTCCGTCGACCAGCAGCGACAGGTCCGGGGTCGACAGACCCTTGTCGACCGAGGCGCGGGTGACCGCGTCGATCTGGTCCGCGAGAACGGATTTCGTGTCGTACAGCAGGCGTCCGACCAGGGTGGACTTCCCGTCGTCGACCGATCCGGCAGTCGCCAGTCGCAATAGGTCGGACATCAGAAGTAACCCTCTCGCTTGCGGTCTTCCATGGCGGCCTCGGAGACGCGATCGTCCCCTCGGGTCGCGCCACGCTCGGTGAGCCGGGAGGCCGCCACCTCGGCGAGAATCGCCTCGTTGTCGGCCGCGTCGGAAATGATTGCGCCGGTGGTGGATCCGTCGCCGACGGTGCGGTAGCGCACCGACTTGACCGACAGCTCCTCACCCTCGGCCGGACCGCCCCACACGCCGGGGGTCATCCACATGCCGTCGCGCTGGTACACCGGGCGCTCGTGGGCGTAGTAGATCGAGGCCAGCTCGATGTCCTCGCGGGCGATGTAGCGCCAGATGTCCAGCTCGGTCCAGTTGGAGATCGGGAACACGCGCACGTGCTCGCCCGGCGCGTGCCGGCCGTTGTACAGGTTCCACAGCTCGGGCCGCTGCCGCTTGGGATCCCAGCGCCCGAACGCGTCACGCAGGGAGAAGATCCGCTCCTTGGCGCGCGAACGCTCCTCGTCGCGGCGGCCACCGCCGAACACCGCGTCGAAGCGGTGCTCGTTGATGGCGTCCAGCAGCGGCACGGTCTGCAGCGGATTGCGGATGCCGTCCGGGCGCTCGGTGAGCCGCCCGTCGGCCAGGTAATCCTCCACGGACGCGACATGCAGTCGCAGGCCGTACTTCTCGACCACGTGGTCGCGGAACGCCAGCACCTCGGGCAGGTTGTGCCCGGTGTCGACGTGCAGCAGCGCGAACGGCAGCGGCGCGGGCCAGAAGGCCTTGAGCGCCAGGTGCAGCAGCACGGTCGAGTCCTTGCCACCGGAGAACAGGATCACCGGTCGCTCGAACTCACCCGCCACCTCGCGGAAGATATGGATCGATTCGCTCTCGAGCGCGGCGAGAGTATCGAATTCGGTCACGGTAGAAGTCATGAGGCGTGCAACCCGCATTCGGTCTTGGCGAGGCCGGCCCAGCGGCCGCTTCGCGGATCGGATCCCGGTTCCGGCTTCCGTGTGCACGGGGCGCAACCGATGGACGGATATCCCTCCTCCACAAGGGGATTGACGAGGATACCGTTGGCTTCGATGTACTCGGCCATCTCTTCGTCGGACCAGGCGGCGATCGGGTTGATCTTCACCAGCCCGAAGCCCTCGTCATAGGAGATCAGGGGCGCGTTGGCGCGCGTCGGGGCCTCCACGCGGCGGATGCCGGTGACCCAGGCGTTGTAGGGGGCCAGCGACCTGGTCAGCGGCACCACCTTGCGCAGCCGGCAGCATTCGGCGGCGTCACGAGCGAACAGGTCCTTGCCCAGCAGCTGATCCTGTTCGGCGACAGTGTGTTCGGGCTCGACGTTCACCACGTTCACCCCGTAGACCATCTCCACCGCGTCGCGGGTGCCGATGGTCTCGGCGAAGTGGTAGCCGGTCTCGAGGAACAGCACATCCACGCCCGGATGCACCTGCGCGGCAAGCTGAACCAGCACCGCGTCCTGCATGTTGGAGGCCACGATGTAGTTGGAGCCGAAGTTCTCCTCGGTCCACTGCAACAGCTGCTGCGCGGTGGCGTTCGGCCCGAGATCGGCCGCGCCCTTCTCCGCCAGCGCGCGAAGGTCGGTTTCGGCGAGTTTGGTCGTCGTCATTGCTGTCTCCTCCAACTACCGCAGATCCGCTTCGTCGGCGCGGACCGCCCACACCGCGAAACGCTCACCCTCGTCCCGGTTCTTGACGAAGTTGCGCGTCACGCGCTCGATGTAGTCACCGAGCTCGACGCTGGTCACCTTGTGCTGGCGCAGCTTGCGGCCGAAGCCGGAATCGAGTCCGAGACTGCCTCCGAGGTGAACCTGGAAGCCCTCGATCTGATTCCCCTCGCCGTCGTCGACGAGCATGCCCTTGAAGCCGATGTCGGCGATCTGCGAGCGACCGCAGGAGTTGGGGCAGCCGTTGATGTTCACGGTGATGGGCACGTCGATGCTCGCGTTGATGTCCGCCATGCGCTGCTCCAGCTCGGGAGCCAGCACCTGGGACCGCTTGCGGGTCTCGGTGAAGGACAGCTTGCAGAACTCGATACCGCTGCACGCCAGCAGGTTCCGGCGCCACTGCGACGGACGCCCGTGCAGGCCCAGCGGTTTCAGCTCGTCGATCAGCCAGTCGACCTTGTCGTCCGGCACGTCCAGCACGATGAGCTTCTGGTACGGGGTGAACCGGATCCGGTCCGAGCCGATGGACTCGACCAGGTCGGCGACCTTGCTCAGGATGGTGCCCGAGACACGGCCGGCGATGGGGGAGAAGCCGATGGCGTTCAGGCCGTTACGCAGCTTCTGCACGCCGATGTGGTCGATGGGACGCTCCGGCTTCGCGGGCGCGGGACCGTCGATCAGCTTGCGCTTCAGGTACTCGGTCTCGAGCACCTCGCGGAACTTCTCGACGCCCCAGTCCTTGACCAGGAACTTGATGCGCGCCTTGGTACGCAGGCGGCGGTACCCGTAGTCGCGGTACAGCGAGACCACGGCCTCCCACACATCCGGCACCTCGGCCAGCGGCACCCATGCGCCGAGTCGCTGGGCGAGCATCGGATTCGTGGACAGACCGCCGCCGACCCACAGGTCCAGGCCCGGACCGTGCTCGGGATGCTCGACGCCGACGAAGGCGACGTCGTTGATCTCGTGCACCACGTCCTGCTGACCGGAGATGGCGGTCTTGAACTTGCGCGGCAGGTTGGAGTACTCCTTCTTGCCGATGTAGCGCTTGACGATCTCGTCGATGGCCGGGGTCGGGTCGAGGATCTCGCCGAAGGACTCACCGGCGAGCGGGGAGCCGAGCACCACGCGCGGGCAGTCGCCGCACGCCTCGGTGGTCTGCAGGCCGACCTCTTCCAGGCGTCGCCAGATCTCCGGCACGTCCTCGATGCGAATCCAGTGGTACTGCACGTTCTCCCGGTCCGAGAGATCGGCGGTGTCGCGGCCGAACTCGGTGGAGATCTGACCGAGGGTGCGCAGCTGGCGCACGCTCAGCGCGCCGGCGTCGCAGCGCACGCGCATCATGAAGTACTCGGCCTCGAGCAGGTCGATGTTCTCGTCGCCGGTGAAGGTGCCGTCGTAGCCCTGCTCGCGCTGGGTGTAGAGACCCCACCAGCGCATGCGGCCGCGCAGGTCGCTCTTGTCGATCGAGGCGAAACCCTGCTTGGAGTAGATGTTCTCGATGCGCGCGCGCACGTTGAGCGGGTTGTCGTCCTTCTTGGACTGCTCGTTGGCGTTCAGCGGCTCCCGGTAGCCCAGGGCCCACTGGCCCTCGGACTTGCGGCGCACGGGCTTACCCGTGCGCTCACGCGGCGCGACGGGCGCGTCTCCGGCGGCGGCGCGGGGACGGTCCGGGCGAACACGACGTTCGGCGGCGGGCCGTTCGGGACGTTCGACGGCGGGCCGTTCTGGACGCACAGAGCGCGCGGGAGTGACGGAATCGGAACTGTCGGCGTCGGTGCTCGACGTCATAGGGTCGCTCCTGAAGATCTTGCGGGCAGGCGAGAGGGGCTGACTCACGCCTCCGATATCAGCGAACCGGGGTAGTTCGACGCTGTAAACCTGGCGTCGATCCGGGAAGAGGGGAGCTGATCTACCGGAGGCTTCCGGCCAGACAGCTCGCGCTGCAGACACGCTTGAAGTCGACATGGCGACGTGCCACGAGTCGTACCCCAAGTCCAATCATGGAGCTTATTGTGCCATGTCAGATGGGTTGTTCCGACCGCCGGGCGATATTTTCCGGACTTTCGAGGGAAATCCCCTGGATAGCGGACCCCATTTGTGACAGGTGTCATAGATCGGCCGGAAAACGATCTTGGACAGTTGACCTTAACCCTACTCGAGGTTCCAAGATGGGCACATGACCACGTCAGAACTCGATACCGCGGCCGAACTCGAAGCCATCCACGCCGTCGTCGCCACCGTCAACGCCGCACAGCGCGCGGAGGACGCCGACGCCTTCCTGAACCTGTTCCATCCCGACGCCATCTGGACCACCGGCGCGGGCAAGTTCCTCAACGGGCGCGAGGAGATCTCCGCCTTCACCCGCGCGGTGCTGCCGGGCTCGACCGCGAACGGCTACGCCGAATACGAGGTGTTCTTCGTCCGCTTCATCCGGCCCGACGTGGCGGCGGTGAAGGTGCGGCAGCGGTACTTCAACCTGGACGGCGAGCTCGAGGCCGAGGGCACCCCGCTCTACGGGATGACCAAGGAGGACGGGCGCTGGCTGCTCACCTTCTGCCAGAACACCCCGGTCGCCGAGCACTGAGCCGCGCGGGCGCGCCTCGAGGGCGCGCCCTGCGGGTGCGGGTCAGCGTTCGCGAGTGGGGTCGCCGGGGGTTCCGTGCGCGGTCCCGGATACCGTCGATTCGACGGTCGCCGAGGCCGTTCCGAAGCCCATCGCCGAATTCGTTGCGCCCGAAGGGGTTCCGGTCGCAGCGGCGGCCAATTCACGCGCCCAGTTCGGTTGCCGCACGAGTCCCGTGGGCAGGTACTCGGATTCGACCTCGACGCGGAGTCCGCGATCGTGCGCCCAGCAGGCCAGGCCCAGCAGCGGCAGGGCGATCACGCCCTCGGGGTCGGTCGACCACGGTTCCTGCTCGAAGAACGCCCGGTGCTGCCGCAGGGCGTTGGTCAGCGCCCACGTGAAACCGTTCTGATCACCGGCCGCCACGCGGGCGAAGACCTCGATGCTCGGGCGCAGCAGCAGATCCACCGGCCGCTGCGCGCCGACCCGGCTCGTCGTCTCGAGCGCGAAGGCGCGGTCGGCGACGTATTCGGGGCCGTGCGCCCGGGCTGTCTGCAGCAGTTCGGCCCAGTCGTATTGGAAGTCGTCGAAGGCGTCCCCGCCGGCGGCGCGCAGCCGCTCGACCGGATACGCGGTCAACTCGCGCAGGGCCGGTTCGTCGCGGGCGATGAGCGCCCACCAGAACGCGGACCGCCAGCCCGGCACCCGATCGAACCTGTCGAAGCCCGCCGCGATGCCCTGCTCGCGAAACCGGTTGGTCAGCGTCGCCATCGTCAGGTGCGCGAGGTGCCTGGTCGGCGGCTGTACCGCGACCGGATCCCAGATCAGCGCCCGCGCGAACATCACCCCGCAGAACGTCCGCGCGAAATTGGGGCCGTCCGGGCGCACCTTCGGCATCGGGATCTCGTAGACGACCGGCGCCACCGACCCCTCGTCCACCACCGCGATCGCGTCGCCGTCGATCGCGTGCCTGGTCACCGCCTCGAAGTCCGCGCCGTCATCCCACATTCGATCCCCCTGTCGCCCAGCCCATCCGGAGCAGCACCCGCGTACTGTACGACCGCCCCGCCGCCCGCCGCGACCCGTGCGCCCGCCCCAGCGCCGCGCCGATCCCCGCCCCCGCCGCGTTCATCAGCACGTCGTCCACCGACGAGTACCGGCCCAGATCCAGGACGTACTGCGCGATCTCGAGCCCCAGCGACAGCACGGCCCCCACCGCGACCATCCGCCCCACCCCCGCGAACCGCGAAAACCGCAGCGGCAACAGCAATCCCAGCGGAACGAACACCGCGAGGTTGGCACTCACCTGCACGAAGCTGTTGAACGATCCCTCCGCGACGGTGTCGATCAGATCCACGAGCGGAACCAGGTTGACCCCTCGCTCACCCCCCTCCAACGGCGTGAGGATCATCCACACCCACGGCACCGTCCCGACCACGATCCCCACCTCGGCGAGCCCCCACCGCAGCGCCCGCCCCCGCTCGCCCCCACGCCGCACCCGCCACCGAATTACTCCCCACCCGATCCCGCCCGCGACCGGCACGAGCACGCCCCACCCGATCAGGACCCCGCCCCACAGTTCCCACACACGCTGCACCCCGCCGACGCTATTGCCACCCCGCCCCCGGTTTCCACCACCGATCCCCGGAGATCCCGTGGAGATTTCGTGTGGTCCGGCCGATGATCGCGCGAGGGGTGAGCTGTGGCGTGCGCGCGACGCGGCCCGGCGGGCGATGGAGGTGCCGAGAGCGCTCGGTCCATCGCCCGCCGGGAGCGGCCGGGACGCGCACCGAGAATTCCCGACCGCGTCCTGGGGTTGTCCGACCTTCCAAGGCGTCTCCGGCCCCAGCGGCCGCCCTGCCGTGACCGCCCCGCCAGTCGGTCCGCGTGCGGTGTGATGTGGGCCTCCGGTCACACTGGTGGGGTGACGTCTTCGGTGAGTTCGAGCAGCGTGGCCGTGTCGGCGGCGGATGAGCGGGCCGAACCGGTGCTCGGGGACTTCGGGGGCGGGGCGTTCGGGATCTACGTCCATGTGCCGTTCTGTGCCACGCGGTGCGGGTACTGCGACTTCAACACCTACACGGCGGGGGAGCTGGGGACCTCGGCCTCGCCGGAATCGTGGTTCGAGGCGTTGCGCGGGGAATTGGCCGTCGCCGCAGCGCGATTCGACGCACTGCCCAGTGATACGCCGGAGGTCGAGACGATCTTCGTGGGCGGGGGAACGCCATCGCTGCTGGGCGGGGACGGACTCGCCGACGTGCTGAGCGCCGTGCGGGCCAACTTCACCCTCGCCGCCGACGCCGAGATCACCACCGAATCCAACCCCGAATCCACCTCGCCGGAGTTCTTCGAACGACTCCTGGACGGCGGGTTCACGCGCATCTCGCTCGGCATGCAGTCGGCGGCCGCGCACGTGCTGAAGGTGCTCGACCGCACGCACACGCCGGGCCGGGCCGTCGCCGCCGCGCGCGAGGCCCGCGCCGCCGGGTTCGAGCACGTGAACCTGGACCTCATCTACGGCACGCCGGGGGAGCGCGACAGCGACCTCGACGCCAGCCTCGACGCGGTCCTTGCCGCCGGGGTCGACCACGTCTCGGCCTATTCGCTCATCGTCGAGGACGGCACCGCCCTGGCCCGCCGCGTCCGGCGCGGTGAACTGCCCGCTCCCGACGACGACATCCTCGCCGCGCGCTACGAGCGCATCGACTCCCGCCTCGAGGCCGCGGGTCTGAGCTGGTACGAGGTCTCCAACTGGGCCGCGAACGACCGCGCCCGCTGCCGCCACAACCTCGGCTACTGGGACGGCGGCGACTGGCTCGGCGCGGGACCCGGCGCGCACAGCCACGTCGGCGGCACGCGCTGGTGGAACGTGAAACACCCTGCGCGCTACGCGGATCGGGTCGCCACCGGCGGCCTGCCCGCCGCGGGCTGGGAGGCGCTCACCGCCGACGAGCGGTACACCGAACGCGTGATGCTCACCGCCCGCCTGCGCACCGGCCTGCCCCTGGCCGACCTGGACGCCGACGGCCGACGCGCCGCCGAACGCGTGGTGGCCGACGGCCTGGCGCTGACCCGCGACGGCAACCTGATCCTCACCGACCGCGGCCGCCTCCTCGCCGACGCCGTGGTCCGCACGCTCCTCACCTGACCGACCCTCCGGACCCCTCCGCCGCGGCGCAAGCTCGAGGACTTGGTGATTCGAGCCCGCGCTCGGGGCCGACCGCGCTGCCGCCCGTGTCGCTGAGTGTCCGCAACGCCGATCTGCGACGGCGCTCGCGGCATCGGGGTATCGCAGGCTCGGTCGGTCCTCCGCCGCTCATGCCGCGATGGGCACCGCGACGTCACGCACGCACCTCGACGCTGTCCACGGGATCGGCTACCGCGGCGCACCGGAGGTCCCAGCGGTGGCGGTCGGCGGCGGTGCGCCCCGCATCGCCCGTGTGTGCCCCGCGGCTGTGCGGTAATCGGCCACCGGCGCGCGAACACGGGGCTACGCTGACGCCATCGCCATGTTCGACGAGGACTTAGTTCCTTTCCAGGTCGAGATCCCGCCGGCGCAGCTGCGGGATCTGCGGCGGCGACTCGAGCAAACCCGCTGGCCCGCACAGGTTCCCGGCGTCGGCTGGGCGCGGGGCGCGCCGGTCGACTACCTGCGGGAGTTGGCCGGGTACTGGGCCGAGCGCTTCGACTGGCGGGCCTGGGAGCGGCGGCTCAACGCGTACACGCAATACACCACCGTCATCGACGGCGCCCGAATTCATTTCCTGCACATACATTCTCGGCATTCCGGCGCGATACCGCTGCTCCTGCTGCACGGCTGGCCCGGCACTGTCCTGGAATTCCTCGAGGTCATCGAACCGCTGCGCGACCCACCCGCCGGCGAACCCGCGTTCGACCTCATCATCCCCTCGCACCCCAACTTCGGCTTCTCCGGTCCCGCACCGGACGCGGGCTGGGACAGCCACCGCACCGCCTGCGCCTACGCCGAACTCCTGCGCCGCCTGGGCTATCCGCGCTACGCCGTGCACGGCGGCGACTTCGGCGCATTCATCGCACCCGATCTCGGCCGCGTCGACTCCGCCCGTGTGATCGGGGTGCACGTGAACGCCGCCACCCTGGGCTTCATCCCGTACGGCCCGGTCCCCGACGACATCGTCCCCGCCCTCACCGACGTGGAGCGAAAACGCCTGGCGCACTTGGCCGCCTTCCTCTCCGACGGCAGCGGCTACTTCCAGATCCAGGGCACCAGGCCGCACACCCTCGGCTTCGCCCTGGCCGATTCCCCGGCGGGCCAACTGGCCTGGATGGTGGAGAAGTTCCACGCCTGGACCGGCGGCCCCGGCCCCCTCGAGGTCCGCGTCGACCGCGACCACATGCTCGCGACCGTCGCCACCTACTGGTTCACCAACACCGGCAGCTCCTCCGCCCAGATGTACTACGAGTCCCTGCACTCCCCACACCTGCCAACCCACTCCACCACCCCGACGGCCGTCGCCAATTTCGCCGGCGACCTGGCGATCCGCCGCTTCGCCGAACAACTGAACACGATCGCCCGCTGGACCGACTTCGAGGTCGGCGGCCACTTCCCGGCGATGCAAACCCCCGCCCTGCTGGTCACGGACCTGCGAGCCTTCTTCGGCGGACCGAGCTAGCCCGCAGCCAACCGCGCTGACCAGCAACAGTATTGAAATCCCGGAGATCGGGCACACTGGGGAACATGGCGCTCGAATCGAACATGGACCCGATCGGCACTCCGGCACCGGATTTCGAACTCCCCGCACTGGACGGCAACAAATTCTCGCTCGCCGCCTTCGACGGGCAGCCCGCGCTGCTGGTGGTGTTCCTGTCGAATCACTGTCCGTACGTGCGGCGGATCGAGTACGCGCTCGGCGCGCTCACCGCCGAGTTCCGGGCGCGGGGGCTGGTCACGGTCGGCATCTGTTCGAACGACACCGAGAACTATCCCGACGACGACGCCACGCATCTGCGCGAGCAGGTGTTGCGGGCCGGGTTCGACTTCCCGTACCTCGTCGACGAAACACAAGAGGTGGCAAAGGCTTTCCGCGCCGCCTGCACACCGGACCTGTTCCTGTACGACGCGGACCGGAAACTGGCCTACCGCGGCCGGTTCGACGCGGCCACCCCGGGCAACACCGAGCCCGCCGACGGCGTCGAGCTACGTGCCGCGGTCGAACTCGTCCTCGCGGGCGACCCGGTGCCCGAACCACATACGCCGAGCCTGGGTTGCGGCATCAAATGGAAGCCGGGCGCCGGCCCCGAAGCCACCGGCTGGCTCAACCGCTGACCCGCACCGGAACCCGATACGCCCGGCCTCGAGCCGGGCGTACAGGCAATTTGCCCGGGGGCAACTAAACTGGACTCGATTGATCCGGGACGCTCGTGCGTACGGGCGAACCGAACGCGAGCGAGGAGGTGGGCCCCATGTCGACCACGGAACAACGGCGGCTCGAGGTCCTGCGGGCAATAGTCGCGGACTACATCTCGACCAAGGAACCCATCGGGTCCAAGACCCTGGTCGAGCGCCACAATCTCGGTGTCTCCAGCGCCACCGTGCGCAACGACATGGCGGTACTCGAGGCCGAGGGGTACATCGCACAACCGCACACCAGCTCCGGCCGCATTCCCACCGACAAGGGCTACCGGCAGTTCGTCGACCACATCTCCGAGGTCAAGCCGCTGTCCAACGCCGAGCGCCGGGCGATCATGGAATTCCTGGAGAGCGGCGTCGACCTGGACGACGTGCTGCGCCGGGGCGTGCGACTACTGGCCCAGCTGACCCGCCAGGTCGCGATGGTGCAGTACCCGACGGTCTCGGCCTCGACCGTGCGCCACATCGAGGTCGTCGCGCTCAACCCCGCGCGCCTGCTGCTGGTCGTCATCACCGATTCCGGCCGGGTCGATCAGCGCCTGGTCGATCTGGGCAACGTCATCGCGGACGACGACCTGGCCGCCCTGCGTGGCATGCTCGGCAAGGCCATGGAAGGCAAACGCCTCGCCTCGGCCTCGGCCTCGGTGGCCGAATTGCCCGAACACTCCCCGGCGCGGCTGCGCGATGTCCTGGTTCGCGTCTCCACCGTCATGGTCGAAACCCTCGTCGAGCATCCCGAGGAGCGACTCGTGCTCGGCGGTACCGCCAATCTCACCCGCAATGCGGGAGACTTCGCCGGGAATGGATTCCCGGGTTCGCTGCGTTCGGTTCTGGAGGCCCTCGAGGAGCAGGTCATCGTGCTGAAGCTGCTGGCGGCCTCGCAGCAGCAGGGCACCGTGACCGTCCAGATCGGGGAGGAGACCAAGGTCGAACAGATGCGCGGGACGGCGGTGGTGTCCACCGGCTACGGCATGCCCGGTACCGTTCTGGGAGGAATGGGGGTACTGGGCCCGACGCGCATGGACTACCCGGGGACAATTGCCTCGGTGGCGGCCGTCGCCCGATACATCGGTGAGGTGCTCGCCGAACGGTGAGCCAGCGGAGACGAAACAGGACTAGAGAGCGCAAGTGGCACGGGACTATTACGCACTGCTCGGCGTCGCACGTAACGCGACCGACCAGGAGATCAAGCGCGCCTACCGCAAGCTGGCGCGTGAGCTGCACCCGGATATCAACCCCGATCCGGAGGCGCAGGAGAAGTTCCGCGAGGTGTCGACCGCCTACGAGGTGCTGACCGACTCCGAGAAGCGGCGCATCGTCGACCTCGGCGGTGACCCGCTCGACTCCGGCGGCGGCATGGGCGGCGGATTCTCCGGCGCCGGTTTCGGCGGCCTCGGCGACGTCTTCGAAGCGTTCTTCGGCGGCATGAACCAGGGCGGCAACCCCCGCAAGCCGCGCGGCCGTGTGCAGCCCGGCGCGGATTCGCTACTGCGCACCCGGCTTTCGCTACAGGAGTGCGCGGTCGGTGTCACCAAGCACCTGACCGTGGACACCGCCATCACCTGCGACCTGTGCCACGGCGCGGGCACCAACGGCAACTCCGCGCCCGTGCGCTGTGAGACCTGCGGCGGCGCCGGCGAGGTGCAGACCGTGCAGCGCTCGTTCCTCGGCCAGGTCATGACCTCGCGGCCGTGCCCCACCTGCCGCGGCGCGGGCGAGACCATCCCGGACCCCTGCCGCAAGTGCGGCGGCGACGGCCGCGTGCGTTCGCGCCGCGAGATCGCCGCCCCCATCCCGGCGGGCGTGGCCAGCGGCATGCGCGTGCGCCTGGCCGCCCAGGGCGAGGTCGGCCCCGGCGGCGGTCCCGCCGGCGACCTCTACATCGAGATCGTGGAACAGCCGCACGACACCTTCGTGCGCGACGGCGACGACCTGCACTGCACCATCCGCGTGCCGATCGTGGACGCGGCGCTGGGCACCACGGTCGTGGTCGACACCATCCTCGACGGCCCGGTCGAGCTGACGATCCCCGCGGGCACCCAGCCCGGCGAGGTGTCGGTGCTGCGCGGGCACGGCATGCCCAAGCTGCGCGCCAACTCGCGCGGCGATCTGATCTCGCACCTGGACATCGTCATTCCGACCAAGCTCGACGCCAAGCAGACCGACCTGCTTCGCAAGTACAAGGGCCTGCGCCCCAACGAGCGCACCGAGGTGCTCTCCACGCAGTCCGAGCACAACAGCGGTCTGTTCGCCCGCCTGCGCGCGTCCTTCAGCGGACGCTGATCCCTTGGCCGCCACCGTCTTCTACCTCGACGAGGTCCCGGCGCCGGGCGCGACCGCCGTACTCGACGGCCCGGAAGGCCGGCACGCGGCGACCGTCCGGCGCATTCGGGTGGGTGAGGCGATCACCCTCTCGGACGGGCACGGCGTCCTCGCCGACTCCGAAGTGGTTGCGGCACAGAAGGACAGGCTCGAGCTGAAGGTCCTCGAGCACCGGGTCGCCGCCCCCGCGACACCGCAGGTGACCGTGGTGCAGGCGCTGCCCAAGTCCGATCGCTCCGAACTCGCGGTCGAGCTCATGACCGAGGCGGGCGCGGACGCGATCGTGCCGTGGCAGGCCGCGCGCTGCGTCTCCAACTGGGAGAACAAGGCGCACAAGGCCGTCGAGAAATGGCGCACCGCCGCCAAACAGGCCGCGCGGCAATCACGCCGCGCCTACATCCCCGACGTCGCCGACCTGCACGCCACCCGCGACCTCGTGGAACTGGTGCGGTCGGCGGTCGCGCGCGGGGCGATCGTGGCCGCGCTGCACGAGTCCGGGGCGGGCCGGTTCACCGAGCTGCCGTTCGACGGCGCCGACGAGGTGATCCTCATCGTCGGCCCCGAGGGCGGCCTCGACGACTCCGAGATCGCGCTGCTGTCCGAGGCGGGAGCCCGGGCCGTGTTGCTCGGGCCCACGGTGCTGCGCACCTCCACCGCCGCCGCGGTGGCGCTCGGCGCGCTCGGCGCCCTCACCCCCCGCTGGTAGACCCGCGGCGCGTGCACACCGGGCCCCGTCGGAAATCCTACTTTCGATGGGGTTTGGGATTTCGCCCTCGGGGAACACCCACGAAACCGATAACGCCCAGGCCGCAGGGGTGCGGCGGTTGTGCCGCACAGTCCGGGTAGCCCCTTATTCACTGGGCGCTGTCGGGGTACGGCGGTAAACTTTCCATCAACGAAGTGAGGCTCGAGACCGGGAAGCAGGCTATAGCCACTTTTGAGTACACCAGGCAAAATCGGCGACCAGAACAGCCCCGTGTCCAACGGCGGCGTCGGCGACAACGTGACGGGTCCGGCGGGCCGGACCGTACGCTCCAGCATTGAATTGGCACCCGAGTCGGTATTCGGTTTCCTGGGTTCGGCTGATGAGAACCTGCGTGAACTCGAGCGCCTCCTCGCGGCCGACATCCATGTCCGCGGCAACTCGGTCACCCTCACCGGCAAACCCGCCGACGTGGCCCTCGCCGAACGCGTGATCGCACAGCTGGTCGCGCTCACCGCGCGCAATCGCGTCGTCACCCCCGAAGCGGTGCGGCACACCCACTCCATGCTCACCGAGGGGTCCTCGGACTCACCGGCCGAGGTGCTGAGCCTGGACATCCTGTCCCGGCGCGGCAAGACCATCCGCCCGAAGACGTTGAACCAGAAGCGCTATGTCGACGCCATCGACAAGCACACGATCGTGTTCGGCGTCGGCCCGGCCGGTACCGGCAAGACGTACCTGGCCATGGCCAAGGCCGTGCAGGCGCTGCAGACCAAGCAGGTCACCCGCATCATCCTCACCCGTCCGGCCGTCGAGGCGGGCGAGCGGCTCGGCTTCCTGCCCGGCACGCTCAACGAGAAGATCGACCCGTACCTGCGCCCGCTCTACGACGCGCTGCACGACATGATGGATCCCGAGGCCATTCCCAAGCTCATGGCGGCCGGCGTGATCGAGGTCGCGCCGCTGGCGTACATGCGCGGCCGCACGCTCAACGACGCGTTCATCATCCTCGACGAGGCCCAGAACACCACGGCCGAGCAGATGAAGATGTTCCTCACCCGCCTCGGCTTCGGGTCCAAGATCGTGGTGACGGGCGACGTCACCCAGGTCGACCTACCCGGTGGCTCGCGGTCGGGGCTGCGCGCGGCGGTCGAGGTGCTGGGCGACATCGACGACATCCACGTCGCCGAGCTGACCAGCAGCGATGTCGTGCGGCACCGGCTGGTCGCGGAGATCGTCGACGCCTACGACCGGTGGGAGACCGATACCCGCCCGCAGGTTTCGCACTACCCGGGCAACCGTGCGCAGCGGCGTGCCGCGAGCCGGGAGGGGCGACACTGAGCTCGGCCGATAGGCTGAGCGGGTGAGTATCGAGATCGCCAACGAATCGGGTATCGAGGTATCCGAAGAAGAACTGATCAGTGTCGCGCGCTTCGCGATCGGTCAGATGGACGTGCACTCGGCCGCGGAGCTGTCGATGGTGCTGGTCGATCTCGACACCATGGCAGACCTGCACATGCGCTGGATGGATCTACCCGGTCCGACCGACGTCATGTCGTTCCCCATGGACGAGCTGGAGCCGGGCGGGCGGCCCGATGCCGCCGAGCCCGGCCCTTCCATGCTCGGCGACATCGTGCTCTGCCCCGAATTCGCGGCGCAGCAGGCCGAGAAGGCCGGGCACTCCATGGATCACGAGCTCGCGCTGCTGACCGTGCACGGCGTACTCCACCTGCTCGGCTACGACCACGCCGAGCCGGAGGAGGAGAAGGAGATGTTCGCCCTGCAGGCCTCGCTCCTGGAGGGCTGGTACGAGAACCAGCGCGAAGCCCGGATCCGGGAAGAACTCGCCGAGCGGGATCGGCGACTGCTGGGCAAGACCGGATTCACCGATTCCGGTGATCCGCTGGATCCCGCGTGAATTCTCTCGTTCTGCTGCTGCTGGCGATCGTGCTCGTGCCGGCCGGCGGTGTTTTCGCGGCGCTGGACTCGGCGCTGAACACGATCTCTCCCGCGCGCGTCGACGATCTGGTGCGCGCGGATCGCTCCGGCGCGGTGCGGTTGACGCGCATCATCGCCGACCGCCCGCGCTACGTGAATCTCATGGTGCTGCTGCGGGTGCTGTGCGAGATCAGCGCCACGGTGCTGCTCGCCGCGGTCCTCATGGACTGGCTGCCCGAGGTGCAGGCGCTGGTGGTCACCGCGGCCGTCATGGTGCTGGTCGACTACCTGGTGATCGGGGTCGGGCCGCGCACACTCGGCCGCCAGCACGCCTACTCGCTGGCGCTGGGCGCCTCGCTGCCGCTGCAGGCCATCGGCACGCTGCTGGGACCCATCAGCCGACTGTTGATCCTGCTCGGCAACGCCATCACCCCCGGTAAGGGATTTCGCAACGGCCCCTTCGCATCCGAGATCGAGCTGCGCGAGGTGGTCGATCTGGCCGGCGAGCGCGGCGTGGTGGACGACGAGGAACGCCGGATGATCCAGTCGGTCTTCGAACTCGGCGAGACGCCCGCCCGCGCGGTCATGGTGCCGCGCACCGAGATGGTGTGGATCGAGTCGGACAAGACCGCCGCACAGGCGATGTCGCTCGCGGTGCGATCGGGGCATTCGCGAATTCCGGTGGTGGGGGAGAACGTCGACGACATTCTCGGTGTCGTCTACCTCAAAGACCTGGTGCTGTACGCGGATCGAGCCAAGAAGGTGAAGGTCGCCGACGTCATGCGGCCCGCGGTCTTCATGCCGGACTCCAAGCCGCTGGACGCGCTGCTCGATGAGATGCAGCGCCGCCGCAACCACATGGCGGTGCTGGTGGACGAATACGGCGGTATCGCCGGGCTGGTCACCATCGAGGATGTTCTCGAGGAGATCGTCGGGGAGATCGCCGACGAGTACGACACTGACGAGACCGCGCCGGTCGAGGAGATCGGGCCCGGCAAATACCGGGTCTCGGCCCGGCTTCCGGTCGAGGACCTCGGCGAACTGTTCGGCATGGAGATCGAGGACGAGGATGTCGACACCGTCGGCGGCCTGCTCGGGCACGCGCTGGGCAGGGTGCCGCTGCCGGGTTCCAAGGCCGTGATGCACGGACTGCAATTGCGCGGCGAGGGCGGGGCGGACGCCCGCGGGCGCGTGCGCGTGAACACCGTGGTGGTGCGCCGCGCCGCCGAACCCGGTGCGAAGCCGGCGCCGGGCGATACCGCGCCGCACTCGACCGGCGACCAGAGCGCCAAAGCCAAGACCGAAGCGGCCGAACGTCTTTCGGACGGCGCGCACGAGGACGGAGTAACCCGATGACGGAACTGGACGCCGAGGACGGCAAGCTGCTGACCCTGGCCCGCGGCGCGATGGGGCGCACCGGCGGCAGCGGGGGCGCGGCCATCCGCGATACCGACGGCCGCACCTACGCGGCCGGTGAGGTCACGCTGGAGAACCTGCGCCTGACCGCGCTGCAGGCCGCGGTCGCGGCCGCGATCTCCAGTGGCGCCGAGGGATTCGAGGCGGCCGTGGTCGTGGCGGGGCGGTTCTCCGACGCCGGCGTCGCGGCGGTGCGCGAGGTCTCGCCCGCGGCCCGCGTGGTGTTCACCGACGCCAAGGGCGCGGTGTTCGAGATCATCGAATCCCCGGTCGAGGGCGATCCGGCCACCCGGCCCGGGATTCCCGCGGGCTTCGATCTGGAAACCGAGTCGGAGGTGTTCGAGTGAGCAAGGGTAAGAAGGACGAATTCCGTTCGGGCTTCGTCTGTTTCGTCGGGCGGCCCAACACCGGCAAGTCCACGCTCACCAATGCCCTGGTGGGGCAGAAGATCGCGATCACCTCCTCGCGGCCGCAGACCACCCGGCACACCATTCGCGGCATCGTGCACCGCGACCACACGCAGCTGATCCTGGTGGACACCCCCGGGCTGCACCGGCCGCGCACGCTGCTGGGGCAGCGGCTCAACGACCTGGTGCGCGACACCTACTCCGAGGTCGATGTCATCGCCATCTGCATTCCGGCGGACGAGAAGATCGGGCCCGGCGACCGGTGGATCGTCGAGCAGATCAAGACCATGGCGCCCAAGACCACCGTCATCGGCGTGGTCACCAAGATCGACAAGGTGAGCCGCGACGCGATCGCGCACCAGCTCATGGCGGTTTCGGAGCTGCTCGGGCCCGAGGCCGAGATCGTGCCGGTGTCCGCGGTCAAGGGTGAGCAGGTCGAGATCCTGGTCGACGTCATCGCCTCGAAAATGCCCGAGGGACCGGCGTTCTACCCCGACGGCGAGCTGACCGACGAGCCCGAGGAAACCCTGATGGCCGAGCTCATCCGCGAGGCCGCCCTCGAAGGTCTGGACAACGAGCTCCCGCATTCGCTCGCCGTCGTGATCGAGGACATCCTCGAACGCGAGGAGAACGAGGACACCGAGGCCGACGGCAAGCGCTCGCACGAGGGCATGCTCGACGTGCACGCCCTGCTGTACGTCGAACGCCCCAGCCAGAAGGCGATCATCATCGGCAAGGGCGGCGCCCGCCTCAAGGAGGTCGGGACCGCCGCCCGCAAGCAGATCGAACACATCCTCGGCACCCGGATCTACCTGCACCTGCACGTGAAGGTGGCCAAGGATTGGCAGCGCGACCCGAAACAGCTGGGGCGCCTGGGGTTCTGACGTGGGGCGTCTCGCGCGCTGTGCGGCCGAGGATCGGGCAGCGTCGAGTCGGCCCGATCTCCCGAGTCGGGCCGGTCGCGGATGGGTGAGGTCGGCTGTCAGGCGGCCGGGGCGCTCCACCAGTTAGCGGGGCGCTGTTGGTGCCACTTCAGTTCCGATTCCAGTTGGGCGGCAACGGAAACAAGTAGGGGCTCGGAGTTGGCGGGGCCCATCAGTTGGGCGCCGACGGGGAGGCCGGCGGCGGTGAAGCCCGCGGGGACGTTGACCGCGGGCCAGCCCAGGACGTTCCAGGGCCAGGTGTAGGGGCAGCAGGCGGTGATCAACTCGTCGGTCGCCCAGTTCCCGATGTTGTCGATCTCGTGCACGCCCGGGGGCGGGGTGGCGGTCGTGGGGGCCAGGACCACGTCGTAGTCGTCGAAGAACCGGCCGATTCGCATGCGCAGCAGGGTTTCCGCGTGGCGGGCGGCGAACAGGGCGGGGCCCAGGATCCGGCCGGTGCGCGCGTTCGCGACGGTGCGCGGGTCCACCGTCGCGCCGGGCAGCGCGTCCAGGGCCTTGCGGATGCCGACCATCGAGCGGGGCAGGAAGGTCGCGCCCATCATGACGCCGTAGTGCAGATCCGCCACGGTCACCTCGTGGCCCAGGCGGCGCAGGGTGTTGGCGGTCGCGTGTACGCGCGCTTCCACCTCGCGATCGAGGCGGGTTCTGGTGGCGGTGAACGGGATTCGCAGGGACAGCGCGATGCGCAGGCGGCCGGGGTCGCGGCCGACGGCGTCGGAGACGCGCAGGGCGGGCGGGGTGTGCAGGTCGCCGGCGTGCGGGCCGGCGGCGGCGTCGAGCAGCAGCGCCGCGTCGGCGACCGTGCGGGCGAGGGGGCCGTGCACGGTGAGGCCCTCGAACGCCTCGGGCAGCGGCCAGGTCGAGATGCGCCCGCGCTGGGGCTTGATGCCGACCAGGTTGTTCCAGGACGCCGGGATGCGGACCGAGCCCGCGCCGTCGGAACCCAGTGCGGCGGGCACCAATCCGGCTGCCACGGCCGCGGCCGAGCCGCCCGAGGAGCCGCCCGGGGTGCGCTCGGAGCCCCAGGGATTGCGGGTGTGGCCGAAGGCGTCGCCGCTGGTGAACGGCAGCTGCCCGAGCTCGCAGGTGTTGGTCTTGCCGACGATCACCGCACCCGAGATCCGCAGCCGCCGAACCGCTTCCGCGTCCTGCGTCTTGGCCGGGAAGTCGCCGCCGCACCCGAAAGCGGTGGGGCTGCCGACGATGTCGGTGTCGTCCTTGATGGCCAGCGGGACGCCGAGCAGTGGCGCCCGCTCGCCCGCGGCCAGCTTGCGGTCGGCCTCGGCGGCCTCGGCCAGCGCGGCCGCGCGGCGCACCACCCGGAAGGCGTTCATGCCCGCCTGGCTCGCTTCGATCCGGTCGAGCGCGGCCCCGGTCGCCTCGACCGAGGTGACCTTCCCCTGCGCGAGCGCGTCGGCCAGCTCCGCCAGCCCCAGTTCACCAATAGACGCCATCGTCATGTGAGTCCCGTCTCCCAGCTGTAAGCAGGAAACGTAGCGCGATTCTGGTCACACGTCCAATGTCACTTTCGGCCAAGATCGGGCGCGGTGCGAGGTTCGGGCGGGCACGCCGATGACCGGGGCGTGCGCGGTCGGTGTCGCGTGCGAGACTGTTGCGGTGCAGCTGTACAGAGACAACGCGGTGGTGCTCCGCCAGCACAAGCTGGGCGAGGCCGACCGCATCGTCACGTTGCTGACGCACAAGTACGGGCTGGTGCGCGCGGTCGCCAAGGGGGTGCGGCGGACCAGGTCCAAGTTCGGGGCCCGGCTCGAGCCGTTCGCCTACATCGACGTGCAGCTGCATCCGGGGCGGAGCCTGGACGTCGTGACCCAGGTGCACACGGTGGAGTCCTTCGCCTCGGACATCGTCGCCGACTACGGCCGCTACACCACCGCCTGCGCCGTGCTCGAGACCGCCGAGCGGCTCGCCGGCGAGGAACGCGCCCCCGCCCCCCGCCTGCACACCCTGACCGCGGGCGCGCTGCGCGCGATCGCCCTGGGCCGCCGCCCGCACGAACTGATCCTCGACGCCTTCCTGTTGCGCGCCATGGGTTTCGCGGGCTGGGCTCCCGCCCTCGACGCCTGCGCCCGCTGCGCGACCCCCGGCCCGCACCGCGCCTTCCACGTCGCGGCCGGCGGCGCGGTCTGCGTGCACTGCCGCCCGCCCGGCGCGGCCACCCCCATCCTCGGCGTCCTGGAACACATGGTCGCCCTCAACGTCGGCGACTGGTCCGGCGTGGACGCGGTCCCCGACAACATGCGCCGCCAGGCCAGCGGCCTGATAGCCGCCCACCTCCAGTGGCACCTCGAACGCCAGCTCCGGACCCTCCCCCTGATCGAACGCACCCGCCCCCACGAGGCCGCCGAGTCCGCCTCCGTCGGCTGACCACGCCGGTAGCCCGGGTGTCGGGCCGCGCGGATACATTGCTGGCGAAGGCAAATGGCAAGCAGCTCAGGGGAGTAGTTGACGCACACACCGATCGACGCCGATACCGGTTCGCTACCGGAGGTGCTGGCGTCACCACCCTGGCTGGCGCGCAAGAAGACTCGTCCGGTCGTGGTCGAACTGGATGTCGCCCCGGCCCCGGTGCGGCTGAAATGGCTGCCGGGCGAACAGGAGGAGTGGGCCGGTATCCGGCTCCGGCGCATGCCCGAGACCGCGGAGGCGTGGACGCGCGAGATCGACAAGGCCGTGGCCGCACTCGAGTACCCGCTCGTGCGGGTGCTCGCCTCCGGACCGGAAGAGTTGGCGCGCCCGTACCTGCCACTGCTCGCGCAGATCCCGGTGCATCGGATGTTCGGCTTCAGCGCCTCCTCCTACCCGGCCGACGGCCCGCACCGGAAGTTGCTGGGCCGCTACGGGATCGACGTGGCGGACGTGATACTCGGTGCGGCACGGAACAGCGAGCATTTCGGGGCACCGCTGCTGATGCCCATGGTCGGATCCGAGATCACGGCCGTCATGCTGGGGTGGCTGGAGCGCGACGACCTGATCGCGGCCGCCGCGCGGGAGTGGTTCGAGCGCAACGCCGCCGACGCCATGCCGGACCTGATTCCCGCCGCGGTCGGCAAGGGCGTCAAGGCACGACGCGAAGCCGAACAGATGCTGTGGTCGCTGGACCGGGCCGGTCACCGCGAGCTGATTCGCGCCGCGGCCGCCGGCTTCGGAGCCGACGTCGCCGCCGTCATCGACGACATGCTCGACCGGGATCCGCTGTTGCGCCTGCCCACTCGGGTGCCGAAGTCGCCGGCCTGGCTCGATGTGGCTGAACTGCCGCGAATCCGGTTGCGGGACAGCACCGATGTGGTGCCGGTGGCGGCGGTGGAGCACCTGGTGAGCATGCTCATGATGTGCTCGCCGGACGGCGACTACCCCGGGGTGGCGATCGCGGCCGCGGCGCTCGACCCGGCCTCTACCGGCGACTTCGTCTGGGCGCTCTATCGCGAATGGGTGTCCGCGAAGTACCCCGCCAAGCGCAACATGTGGCCGCTGCGGGCTCTGGGCCTGCTCGGCAACGACGAGACCGCCGCCCGGCTGCGCACGCTCGCCGAGGGCGACCGAGCCGTGAACCGCGCGGTCGAGGCGCTCGACATGCTGGCGCTGATGGGAACTCGCAACGCGCACATGCATATTCAGCGCGCCCTGGAGAACTCGAGTTGGCCGCAGGTGCGCGAGCGGGCACACGGGATCGTGCGGGACCTCGCCGCCGGGTTCGGGTTGTCACCCGCCGAGTTCGCCGACCGCGCGGTGCCGGATCTGGGCCTGAGCGAACACGGCACGTTCATCGTGGATTACGGCACGCGGCAGTTCGTGATCGGCCTCGACGACGATCTGGATCCGATGGTGTGCGAGGCGGACGGCACCGTGCGCGAGAGTCTGCCCCGGCCCGGCTCGACCGACGGTCCGGGCGCACCGGCGGCCCACGCGGCGTTCGCCTCCTTCAAGAAGGCTCTCAAGGCCGCCATCGTCGATCAATCGATCCGCATGGAAACGGCCATGGTGCAGCGCCGTCGCTGGAGCGCGGCCACCCAGCGCGATCTGTACATCGACCATCCGCTGCTGCGTCAGCTCGCCCGCCGCCTGGTCTGGGCGACCTTCGACGCCGACGGCACACCCGGCGTGGCCTTCCGCATCGATGTCGACGGCACCCTCGCCGATATCGACGACGACCGCATCGAATTGCCCGACGACGCCGCGGTCGGCATCGCACATCCGCTGCACCTGGGCGATTCCATCAAGACCTGGTCCGAGGTCTTCGCCGACTACGGCCTGGCCCAACCCTTCCAGCAACTCGAGCGCCGCTACTTCGACGCGGAATCTCCACAGTTGCGGGAAGGCCCGGACGCCTTCCGGGGTAGCGCCGTCCAGACCGGCAGACTGCTCGCCCTGAACCGCTACGGCTGGGCCAAGGGCTACGGCGACAACGGCTCCACCACCCGATTCCTGCGCACCCTGCCCGGCAATCGCGGCCAGGTCCGGCTCTACATCTCCCCGGGGATCGACGGCCGCGACCCCATGGGTATCCCGGAACAGATCATCGACGACATCGTGCTCCCCGACGATCTCGAGGACCACACACCGTCCTGGCACTCCGGACTCACCGAGATAGAAGCCTCCGAACTCCTGCGCGAACTGGACACCCTCCGCTGACGGAATCGCGATCGGGTGCGGATCGTGGGACGCTCACCCGCGAACCGCGCGTTCGCACCCGTCCGATGTGTGGGGAAGTTGGGTGGAGGTTGGGGGAATGCTGTGGGCGGCGTCGAGCCCGCGCACGCATCGGGCAGGATGGTGGGCGTGATCGGTACTCGCAAACCCTCCACCGTCCTGCGCGACGTGCGTCCGCCGTCGCCGCACCCCTCCGGGGCGACCCCGCCCGCCATCCCGGCGGAATTCGTGCCCAAGCACGTCGCGCTGGTCATGGACGGCAACGGCCGGTGGGCGCAGGAGCAGGGGCTGCCGCGCACCGCGGGGCACGAGCGCGGCGAGGCGGTGCTCATGGACACCGTCGAGGGCTGCATCGAGATCGGCGTCAAGTGGCTCTCGGCGTACGCGTTCTCGACCGAGAACTGGCGGCGCAGCCCGGACGAGGTGAAGTTCCTCATGGGCTTCAATCGTGACGTCATCCGCCGCCGTCGCGACGAGATGCACGAGATGGGGGTGCGGGTCCGCTGGGCGGGACGCCGACCGCGCCTGTGGCGCAGCGTGATCAAGGAGCTGGAAGTCGCCGAGGAGCTCACCAAGGACAACACGGTCATGACCCTGACCATGTGCGTGAACTACGGCGGTCGCGCCGAGATCGCGGACGCGGCAAGGGAAATCGCGCGCCGGGTGAAGTCGGGCGAGATCGACCCGGAGAAGGTGAACGAGGACACGATCGCCAGATTCCTCGACGAACCCGATATGCCGGACGTGGATCTGTTCCTGCGCCCCTCGGGTGAGTTCCGCACCTCGAACTTCCTCATGTGGCAGTCCGCCTACGCCGAATTCGTCTTCCAGGAAACGCTTTTCCCGGACTTCGACCGCCGCAACCTGTGGGCCGCCTGCCTCGAATACGCCAAGCGGGACCGTCGCTTCGGCGGCGTCAGGTGAGCGAGGACGTCTCCACCGCCGAGGAGCTGCAGGCCCGCGCCGGCGCCTGCCTGGCCAAGTACGACGTGGACGTCCGCGTCGAGGACGGCGGGCTCGGCTTCGAGTTCGACGGCGCGCTGTGCTCGCTGCGCGGGGTGAATCTGGCCCCCGGTCTGGACGTACTCACCCTGACCTGCGTGCTGGCCTGGGACCGCCAGCTCAAACCGCAGCTGCACAAGCGCGTCGCCGAACGCAACGCCGCCCTGCAGTTCGGCTCGATTACGTTGGTCGCGCACGACAAGCAGGCCGACATCATCCTGCGCTACACCTTCCCGGCCGCGGGCCTGGACGACGAGCCCTTCGCGACCATGCTGCTGCTGGTGCTCTCCGGCGCGGGCCGTGCCCGCCAGGGATTGCTGGCCTGAGCCCGGCGGAGTAGTTCCCAACGGCCGCAACACTGTTCGGTGTTGCGGCCGTTCCGCATATCGGATCTCGCCGACACCCCGAACCGCACGAGTCGACGACCTCGGCAGACGAGGCGGCGCGCGGAATCCCGCCTCGTCGAGATCGCGGACCGCGACCCCGTCGTAGCGCTGTTTCCGGTTGCGCGGTGGCGTTCGTGGTTCGGTGCCGCCGGGCCGGCCCGCCGCGCCCGCGTCAGTTCGGCGAGACCTCGGATGTCGCCGCCAACGGCTGGTACGCCGGCAGTATCTGCTCCACGCCCCGCGCGAAGGTCTCCGGATCGGTGTCGCCCAGGATCAGGGACTGGAGAATGAACCCCGGTAGCAGCCCCACGAAGGCGCGGGAGACCGCGTCGGTGTCGGCGTCGGGGGCGAGCCAGCCGACCTCGCGCATGCGGTTGGCGTAGTCCAGCCACAACCGCCGCATGCCGCCGATGTTGGTCCGCACGTAGTCGGCGATGTTCGGATCGGTCAGGGCCAGCGACCACGCCTGCGGGATGAGCCGCACCGGCCCGCCCGGCCCGCTGAGCCGCACGATCGACTCGGCGACGGTGCGCACGAGCTGCGGGGGAGTGGGCAGCGGATCGCTGTAGACGGCCTCGCTGAGCGCGGCGCGCAGATCGACCGTGGCCTCGGTGGTCAGGGCCGCGATGATGTCGTCCTTGGACTTGAAGTACCGGTAGACCGCGCCCGCCGACAATCCGGACTCGGCGAAGACGTCCTGCATGGTCGTGGTGTGGAGGCCCTTGCGGGCGAAGCACGTTTGCGCGGCGTCCAGGATCTGCTGCCTGCGGCGTTCCAGGTGTTCTTCGCTGACTCGGGGCATGCGTCAAAAGTAAAACGAATATCCGTTCTTGACAAGCTGACAGCGGAATGTCAGGGTTGTCCCATCAAAAAGAACGAACCTTCGCTTTCTTGGGATGGACAGATGAACACCACACGCAAGGCCGTAGCCATCGGTCTGGCCGCAGCGCTCATCCAGGCGGTCATGCTCATCGCGTTCGCTTGGCCGGCCACCAACATCGCCCCGCGTGATCTGCCCCTCGCGGTCGCCGGGCCGCAGGCCGCCATGGTCGAGCAGAAGCTCACCGCGCAGGATTCCGGCGCCTTCGAGATCCGCACTGTCGCCGACGAATCCGCCGCCCGCGCCGCCATCGAGGATCGAGAGGTGTACGGCGCCATCGTGACCGGCGGGGGAGCGCCCCGGGTCATGGTCGCCTCGGCCGCGAGTCCCGCCGTCGCACAACAGCTCTCGGCCGTCGCGCAACAGCTCTCGGGTCAGCCCGCCGCCGCCGTGCAGGACGTGGTGCCCGCCGATTCCGACGATCCGCGCGGCGCCGGCTTCGGATCCATGGTGCTGCCGCTGGTCATGTCCGGCATCGCCGCCGGCGTGCTGCTGACGCTGCTGGTGCCCTCGGTGGCGCAGCGCGGTCTCGGCCTGGTGAGCTTCGCCGTGGCCGGCGGCCTGCTCAGCATGGCCATCGCCCAGGGCTGGCTGTCGATCCTGCCCGGCTCCTACCTGACCCTGGCCGCAATCGCCGGACTCGTCTCCTTCGCGGTGGCCGGAGCGGTGACCGGACTCGCGGCGGCACTCGGCCGCGCGGGCATCGGCCTGGCGGCCCTGACCATGCTCCTGGTCGGAAACCCGTTCTCCGCGGCCACCTCCGCCCCCGAACTGCTGCCGCAGCCCTGGGGCGCGATCGGCCAGCTGCTCCCGCCCGGTGCGGCCGCGAGCCTGCTGCGCTCGGTCGCCTACTTCGACGGCGCGGGCGCCGCCGCCCCGCTGCTGACCCTGCTGGCCTGGGCCGCCGCCGCGGTGATCCTGCTCGGGATCGGCGTCTACCGCACCCCGCGCACGGCGACCGCCCCGGCCGCGCAGCCGGAACTGGCCCCCGCGGTCTGAGCTACGTCCGACCCACGCACGACGCGACCCCGCCTGTCAGGACAGGCGGGGTCGCGTCGTATCCCGAGCCTCAGGCGGATCGGCTCGCCGAGCAGGCCGGGCAGGTTCCGAAGATCTCCATGGTGTGGCTGATGCCGGTGAACCCGTGCTCGGCCGCGATCGAGTCGGCCCAGGCTTCCACCGTGGGTCCCTCGACCTCGACGGTGGATCCGCAGTGCCGGCACACCAGGTGATGGTGGTGCCCGGTCGAGCACTGCCGGTACACCGACTCGCCGGAGTCGGTGCGCAGCATGTCGACCATGCCCGCGTCGGCGAGCGACTGCAGGGTCCGGTAGACCGTGGTCAGGCCGATGCCCTCACCGCGGCGGCGCAGTTCGTCGTGCAGCTCCTGCGCGGAGCGGAATTCGTCGATGTCGGCGAGCAGGGCCGCGATGGCGCTGCGCTGGCGGGTGCTGCGAACACCGACTGTCTTCTCGGTCGTTCCCACGGTTCACCCTTCCTCGGCGTGCGCGACGGCGTCGATGACGATGTGCGCCAGATGCTCGTCCACCAGTTCGTAGATCACTTCGCGCCCGGTGCGCTCCCCGCGGACCACGCCCGCGGACTTGAGGATCCGCAGGTGCTGGCTGATCAGCGGTTGTGTCACCCCGAGGGTATCGACCAGCTCGTGCACGCAGCGCGGCGATTCGCGCAGCTGCAGCACGATCGCGATGCGCACCGGCGCGGCCAGCGCCCGCAGCAGTTCCCCGGCCGAGTCGAGGATATTGCGCGAGGGCACCGCGGGCGGCACGGGGGATCGATAGGGGTACGGGTCGTGCGGAATCGCGATCGGCGGTTCCGTCTCGACGCGGGCGCGCCGTAGCGGCGCCCCACTCTCCGTTGTCATCGAACCAACTCCTTATTGGAAATCGATGCCATTTTTGTATGCACGGGTGCGCATGTCAAATGGGCGCGCGGCGCGGGTCGTGACGAGTCCGGTTCGAACAGGGGACAGCGGGTGCAAACTCCCTTGCCCGCGACAGATAGTCTTAAACGAATCCCTGGCAATCTTCCGGACCGGATGGAGATATCTCGAGTGGCACCCAAGTCGAAGGTGGATACTGTCGCCAACCTCGCCAAGCGACGGGGTCTGGTGTACCCGGCCGGTGAGATCTACGGCGGCACACGCTCGGCGTGGGATTACGGCCCGCTCGGCGTCGAGCTCAAGGAGAACATCAAGCGGCAGTGGTGGCGGTCCATGGTGACCAGCCGCGAGGATGTCGTCGGCCTGGACTCCTCGATCATTCTCCCGCGTCAGGTGTGGGTGGCCTCGGGCCACGTCGCGGTGTTCAACGATCCGCTGGTGGAATGCCTCAACTGCCACAAGCGGCACCGGCAGGACCACCTGCAGGAGGCGTACGCCGCCAAGCACAAGATCGACGACCCGGACACGGTCACGATGGACCTCATCGGCTGTCCCGACTGCGGCACCGTCGGCAAGTGGACCGAGCCGCGCGACTTCAACATGATGCTCAAGACCTACCTCGGCCCGGTGGAGACCGAAGAGGGCATGCACTACCTGCGCCCGGAGACCGCGCAGGGCATCTTCGTGAACTACAAGAACGTCGAGACCACCGCGCGCAAGAAGCCGCCGTTCGGCATCGCCCAGATCGGCAAGAGCTTCCGCAACGAGATCACCCCCGGCAACTTCATCTTCCGCACGCGCGAGTTCGAGCAGATGGAGATGGAGTTCTTCGTCAAGCCGGGTGAAGACGAGCAGTGGCACCAGTACTGGATCGACACCCGCATGGCCTGGTACACGGACCTGGGCATCGATCCGGAGAACCTGCGCATCTATGAGCACCCGAAGGAGAAGCTCTCGCACTACTCCACCCGCACGGTGGACATCGAGTACCGCTTCCGCTTCCAGGGCAGCGAGTGGGGTGAGCTCGAGGGCGTCGCGAACCGCACCGACTTCGATCTCAAGACGCATTCGGAGCATTCGGGCCAGGATCTGAGTTTCTTCGATCAGACCGCGAACGAGCGCTACATCCCGTACGTGATCGAGCCCGCGGCCGGTCTGACCCGCTCGCTCATGGCCTTCCTGGTGGACGCCTACAGCGAGGACGAGGCCCCCAACGCCAAGGGCGAGCTGGAGAAGCGCATCGTGCTGCGCCTGGATCGCCGGCTGGCCCCGATCAAGGCCGCGGTGCTGCCGCTCTCGCGCAACGCCGATCTCTCGCCCAAGGCGAAGGATCTGGCCGCGCAGCTGCGCAAGAACTGGAACGTCGAGTTCGACGACGCCGGTGCCATCGGCCGCCGCTACCGCCGTCAGGACGAGATCGGCACCCCGTTCTGCATCACCGTCGACTTCGACACCCTCGAGGATCACGCGGTGACCGTGCGCGAGCGCGACTCGATGGCGCAGGAGCGCATCGCGCTCGATCAGGTGGAGAGCTACCTGGCGACTCGCCTGCTCGGCGCCTGATTTTCACTTCTCGGAAAAGACCGGTCAACATCTGACCGGTCTTTTCTTTTTCGCTCTGCCCCTGAAATTCGGGGCGCTATCGGCGAATTCGGGTATCCCACTACTCGGGTTAACAACTCACCATCGGCGGACTATTTATAGGTATGGGGCAACGGCGCCTGCCGCTGTGCTTCGATCTGTCGAGGTGAGTCATGAGCGAGCGTGTTATCGGCCCCCGCTCGGGGCTGCAATGGGTCTCATTGGGGGACACCGCATCTTCTTGTCCGGCCGCACGATCGACCGTCGCGGCATTTCGATCATGGGCGGATTCCTATCTGACCCGTCCCAGTGATGAACTGGGCCGTGACGGGCCGGTATGCCCGTACGTCAAACCGGCCATGCGCCGCGATCTGCTGTGGCTGGCCCGGGTGCCGGGCGCCGAGCCCCACCCGATGACGGTGCGCGCAATTATCGAGGACGCACTTGCGATTTATCCTGCACTGCCGACGGGGAACGGCAGTTCGACTTCGGTACTGCGCGCATTGATCACCGTCTTTCCGAACCTGTCCGACTATTCGCTGATCGATGACATCCACGCCGAATTCAAGAGCAGATTCGTGGCGCAGGGCGCGATGTTCGGGCAATTCTATCCGGGCTGTGATCAACCGGGCCTGTGGAACAAAGACTTTCGGCCATTGGACGCGCCGATGCCGATGCTCGTGGTGCGCAGCATGATGACCACCGACTTCCCCTTTCTGCTCGGCAGGCGGGAATGGATGGACTCCTACGTCCGAAAGTTCGCGCCCACGTTGCCCGCTCACGTCCGCGCGGTCATGGTCGGGCGGTTGACCGCTCGCCCGGACGCGTGGGTGCCCGCGTACGCCGAGCAGCGGGACGAACCGTGCTCGACCGGTAATCGATGAGGCTGCGATATGACGCGCGAACTCTCGGCGGACCAGACCACCGCCACCGTATTCCCGCTCTCCCCGGCGCAATTGGGCATGTGGTACGCCCAGCGGCTGGATCCCGCCGTGCCGCTGTCGGAGGCGCAGTACATCGAGATGCGCGGGCCGCTGCTGGTCCCGGCGCTGCGCAGGGCCGCGCAGCGGGCCGCGGGTGAATTCGGTTCCGGCGTCCTGCGACTGGTCGAGATCGAGGATCAGCCGCACCAGGTGATCGATCCCGGGCTCGTGCCCGCCGTGGAGTTCCTGGACCTGACGCGGCGGCCGGATCCCGTTGCGGCGGCGCTGGAATGGATGCGGGCCGACGTCGTCGCGCCGATCGACATGGTCGGTGACCGGGTGGGGCTGTCCACGGTGCTGCGGGTCGGGGCGAACCATCACCTCTGGTACACGCGCGGGCACCACATCCTGATCGACGGGTTCGGGTCGGTGACCATGCTGTATCGGGTCGCCGAGCTGTACAACGCGGAGGTGCGGGGGGAAGTGGCCGCCGAGGGGACGGCGGCGTCGCTGCTCGCGGTGCACGAGTCCGAGATGGCCTATCGGGAGTCGAGCCGGTACGGCAGTGATGCCGAGTACTGGCGGGCGGTCACCGCGGGGATGCCCGAGCGGTGCAGTCTGGTGCCGGCGACCGCACCGGCCTGCGCGCTCGCGCGGGAGGCGCGCGCGGAGTTGAGCGCGGCGACGGCGGGTCGGCTGGCGGAGGCGGCGAAGGTGTTCGACACCAGCCCGGCGACCCTGGTGATGGCGGCGGTGGCGCTGTACTACGCCCGGCTCACGGCGACCGAGGATGTGGTGCTGAGCCTGCCGGTGTCGGGGCGGACGACGGCGCTGCTGCGGCGGTCGGGGGGAATGCTGGCCAACGTGGTGCCGCTGCGGGTGCGGGTGCCGCGCGACGGGTGTCTGGGGGACGTGGTCGATGCCGTGCGGGTGGCGGCCTCGGGTGCGTTGCGGCACCAGCGGTTCCGGCATGAAGAGATGCGTTTCGACCATGAGGTGGCGGATGCGGCGGGTGCCGGCGATGCCGTTAACGCTGAAGGGGATTCGGACGGTTCGGGGGCTGTCGTGGCCGGAGTGCTCGGTTCCGGGGAGAGCCGGCGTGCCGGTGGCTCCGACGGGGTGGGGGCCGCGGGTTCGAATCCGGTGGGTGGTCGGAGGCCGGTCGAGCCGATGGACGGGCGTGGCGCGGGGCCGGAGTTCGGGCGGGGGATCGTCGGGCCGGTCATCAACATCATGTTGTTTCCGGCGGGGATCGACTTCGCGGGTGTGCGGTCGTCGCTGCACGTGGTGACCTCGGGGCCGATCGACGACCTGTTCGTCAACTTCTACCAGCACGGGGCGGATGCGCCCATCCACGTGGACTTCGCGGCCAATCCTCGTTTGTACGAAGAGGATTCGCTGGTGCGGCATCATCGGCGGTTCCTCGCGCTACTGGATTCGGTGCTCGGGGCGGGGGCTCGGACGCCGATCGCGGAGCTGGAGTACTGGACGGCGGAGGAGAAGCCGCTGCTGGAGGGTGCGCACGGAAGTGCAGCGCCCGCGCCCCGGCTGCTGGCCGAGATTCTGCGAGATGGGTTGCGGCGGGCGGGGTCCGAGCACATCGCGGTGGTCGGCGGGGAGCGACGGCTCACCTACGGCGAGCTGGACGCGCTGTCCGATCGGCTCGCGCGGCGACTGGCTGCCGCAGGTGCGGGGCCGGAATCGGCTGTGCTGCTGGCCTTGCCGCGTTCGGTCGAGGCGACTGTCGCGCTGTGGGCGGTGGCGAAGACAGGGTCCGCGTTCGTGCCTGTGGGGACAGGGTCGCCGAGTGAGCGGGTGGGGCGGATCGCGCTGGAGTGCGGGGCGTCGCTCGGGTTGACCCTGGCGGGGGCCGCGGAACTACCGGCATCGGTGCGGTGGCTGGAACTGAACGGGATGGTGCCGGAGCGCGGTGGAAGGACACCGGCGGGCGGGAGGTGGAGCGGATCACTCGGGACCGCCGGGGAATTCGCGGACCACGGTACGAGTGACGTCCCGGCCGGTGAGGGGGAGGCCGACAGCGCGCCCGACCTGCGCGGCGGCTCCCGCCCCGGCCCGAGTGGGAGTGTCGAGCCGCTGTTGTTCGCGGCACCCCGATCAGACTCCGGGAGCGGTGAACTCTGGCTCGGGACCGAATTTTCCGCGCGCGCACTCGAGCCCGGTGAGATTCGGGGCCGAACGCGGCCGGAGAATCCCGCGTACATCGTCTTCACCTCCGGGTCCACCGGTGTGCCCAAAGGCGTGGTGGTGACCCACTCGGGTCTGGCGGCCCTGGCGGCGGCGGTCGTGGATTCCTATCGGGTGACGCCGGACTCGCGGGTGCTGCAGTGCCTCAACCCGAGTTTCGACGCCGCCGTGCTGGAGTGGCTCATGGCGTTCGCATCCGGGGCGACCCTGGTCGTGGCCGAATCCGATCCGGTACTCGGGGACGAACTCGCCACGCTGGTCAGAGATTTCGGCATCACACAGGTCTGTTCCACCCCGGCCGTGCTGGCCACCCTCGACGCCGGTGCGCTGGAGGGCGTCCGCGCGGTGTCCTCCGGGGGCGAGCCGACCCCGCCGGACATCGTGGCGCGCTTCGGCATCGGGCGTGAGCTGCTGAACTCGTACGGACCGAGCGAGACCACGGTCGCCGTCACCTACACCCGGGGGCTGGTGCCGGGGGAGCAGGCGGGCATCGGCGATCCGATTCCCGGTGTGAGCCTGCGGGTTCTGGACCGGTGGCTGCGGCCCGTCCCGCTGGGTGCGGTCGGTGAGCTGTACGTGAGCGGGCCCGGTGTCGCACGCGGCTATGTGGGCCGCGCCGCGCTCACGGCCGAGCGTTTCGTGGCGGGTCCCGGCGGTGCCCGCCTGTACCGCACCGGTGATCTGGTGCGCTGGACCCGGCCCGGCATCCTCGAGTACGTCGGCCGCGGCGACTTCCAGGTCAAGCTGCGCGGGATGCGCGTGGAGCTGGGGGAGATCGACGCGGCCCTCAATACCCATGCCGCCGTGGAGATCGCGGTGACGGTGGCCCGGCCTACGCCCGGCGGCGGTACCGCCCTGGCCGCCTACGTGGTCCCCCACGCCGACGCGACGGTCACCGAGGCGGACCTGCTCGACCACGCCGCCCATCGCCTGCCGCCCTTCATGGTTCCCGCCACGATCACGGTGCTGGGCGCCCTCCCGCTCACCGCCAACGGCAAGATCGACCGCCGCGCCCTCCCGGAACCCGTTCCCGCACCGCCCCATTCGCGCCGCGACCCCGCCACCCCCACCGAGCAGACGCTCTGCACGCTCTTCGCCGAGATCCTCGGCACCCCCGATGTCGGCCCCGACACGTCCTTCTTCGCCCTCGGCGGCGACTCGATCATGGCCATCACCCTGGTCACCCGGGCCCGGGCCGCCGGCCTGTCCTTCTCCGCCCGCGAGGTCTTCGAACACCGAACTCCCGCAGCCCTGTCCACGATCCTGACTCGCGTGGATGCCCGCCCCACCCGCCTCCCCGAACTCCCCGGTGGCGGCGTCGGCCGCCAGCCCCTCACCCCCGTGGCGACCTGGCTCCTGACCCGCCCCCACCACACCCACTTCGCCCAGTCGATGGCCCTGCGCCTCCCCCCGGGGATAACCCTCCCGTCCCTCACGATCACCCTCGATGCCCTCCTGTCCCGCCACGACCTCCTGCGGGCCCGCCTGGTCCAGACCCCGTCCGGCCCCCGCCTCGACGTTCCGCCGCCCGATCACGCGGATGCGAGCGCCTGCCTGATTCGAATCCCATGGCCTGAAGACGATCCCGCTGCATCCGATATGCCCGAGGCAGAGCTCGAAGTGGCTGCCGGGCGGCTCGACCCGGAGGCCGGGCGGATGGTGGCGTTCACCTGGATGGATCGCGGGCCGTCGGCGTCCGGGTTGCTGCTGATCGCGGTGCACCATCTGGCCTGTGACGCGGTGTCGTGGCGGATCCTGTTGCCGGACCTGATGTCTGCGTGGGCGCAGGTGGCGGCGGGGGAGCGGCCGCGGCTCGACGAGGTCGGCACCTCCATGCGGACCTGGGCGCACGGCTTGGCCGAGCTGGCGGGTTCAGAGGGCAGCCGCATCTCGGCCGAACCAGTGTGGCCTCTGGACGAATTGAGCTACTGGAAGGGCGTACTGGCGCCGGACGCCCTTGTCGGGCGGCGGCGGCTCGACCCCGCCGTCGACACCCACGAGCGGGCGGGGCGATTCTCGGTCGATGTGCCGGGGGACGTGGCCGCGGTGCTGGTGGGGCGGACCGGGGCCGTCTACCGGTGTGGGGTCGAGGACGTATTGCTGGCGGGGTTGGCGATGGCGTTCGCGCGGTGGCGGGCGGGGCGTGGTGAAGACGGCGCGGCGCAGGTCGTCGCGGTGGAGCGGCACGGGCGGGACGAAGAGGTGTTGGCGGGCGCCGATCTGTCGCGGACCGTGGGGTGGTTCACCGCGCAGGTGCCGGTCCGACTGGAGACCGTTGGGGTGGAGCGGGATTCGGTTGAGGATGTGGTCAAGGGGGTCAAGGAGCAGCTGCGGGGCATTCCTCGTGGCGGGTTCGGGTTCGGGTTGCTGCGGTACTCGAACGCGGCGACGGGAGCCGAGCTGGCGGGGTTGCCCGATCCGCAGGTGGGGTTCAACTACCTCGGGCAGCTGCCGGACGGTGATGTTGAGGGCGACTGGTTGCCCGTCGGCATGGCGGACCGGCTTGGGGGCCACGCCGACGCGGACATGCCGCTGGCGGCGGTGCTCGCGGTGGATTCGGTGATACTGGAATCCGCGGGGGGACAGCGAATTCGGGCGGTATGGCAGTTCGCGCCGGACGCCATCGGGGCCGCCGACGTCCGGAGGCTGGCGTCGGAGTGGGTCGCGGCCGTCACCGAGATCGCGGAGCTGGTGAACACCCCGGGGGCCGGGGGACTCACGCCGTCGGATCTGAGCCTGCTCACGGCCTCGCAGGCCGACATCGACGGCTGGGAGCGCACCTACGGCCGTCTCGACGACGTGCTGCCGCTGACGCCGCTGCAACGCGGGCTGTTCTTCCGTGCGCAACTGGCCGAGGGCGGCGGCGACGGCTACTCGGTGCAGGCCGTGATCGACGTCGACGCCGATCTGGATCCCGGCCGCCTGGGAGCGGCGGCGCAGGCGCTGGTGCGCCGGCACGACGTGCTGCGAACCGCCTTCGTACAGAACGGCGATCGCGCCGTCCAGATGATCGCCGCCGACGTCCGGGTCCCGTTCGAATACCGCGAGGCATCCGACGCGCCCGCCGCCGAACTGGACGCGCTGGCCGCCGACGAGCTCGGCAGGTCCTTCGCCGTCGACAACCCGCCGCTGATCCGCTTCCTGTGTCTCGCGCTGGGGGAGCGGCGGTTCCGCATCATCATCACCAATCACCACCTGATCCTCGACGGCTGGTCCATGCCGCTGCTGTTCGGCGAACTGGTGGCGCTGTACGAAACCCACGGCGACGACGCCGGATTCGCCCGCCCGGTGCCCTTCCGTGGCTACCTGGAATGGCAGGCCGCACGCGATGCGATTCGTGCCCGCGCCGAGTGGAGTCGCGCCCTCGCCGGGCTGGACGGCCCGACCCTGGTCGCGCCGAACGCTCCGCGCGCCGAATCGGCCACGGCCCCGGTGGCCCACGAGATCCCGCTGTCCCCGGACACCGCGGATCGCCTGCGCGCCACGGCCGCTGCCGCGCAGGTCACCCTGAACACCCTCGTCCAGGTCGCCTGGGCCCTGCTGCTCGCCGAGCGCACCGGCTCGGCCGACATCGTTTTCGGCGCCACGGTCTCCGGCCGCCCACCCGAACTCCCCGGCGCGGAACGCATGATCGGCATGCTGGTCAACACCGTCCCGGTCCGCATCACCCTCGATCCGGCCGAATCCCTTGCCGCCCTGCTCACCCGGGTGCAACGCGAACAGGCCGCCCTGACCGAACACCAGTTCCTCGGTCTCGACGACATCCACGCCACGGCCGCTCTGGGACCGCTGTTCGACACCGCCACCGTGTTCGAGTCCTACCCGCTGGACGCGGCCGCCCTCACCGCCGCCACCGCGCGGGCGGACCTGCGGGTCACGGGCCTCGAGGCGCACGACGGCACGCACTATCCGCTGTCGCTGGCGACCTACGCCAATCCGCACCTGCGGATGGAGCTGACCCGCTCGACGCGCTATTTCGATGCGGACCAAGGGGATTCGCTCGCCACAGGCCTGGCGCGACTGCTTACCGCACTCACCGCCGACCCCGCGACCCCCGTTCGCGAACTCGGGATTTCCCGGGCGGGCGCGACCCCGGCGATACGCCGCGGCGGCTCCGCTCACACGACGACACTGCTCCCGGACTTGCTGACCGCCGCGATGATTCGTGAAGCCACCGCGCTCGAGGGACCGGCGGTGTCGAGCGGGCTGCGGCGGGAATTCGGCGGCGCGGCACGGATGCCGCTGACAGGCGCGGTGAACTCCTCGGGGCCCGAGCACTATTCGTCGGACGCTGTCCGGCTGACATACGGCGAACTGGACGCCGCCTCGAACCGGCTGGCCCGGGAGTTGATCGCCGCCGGCGCGGGGCCGGAGCGGGCGGTGCTGGTCGCCCTGCCCCGTTCGGCCGAGTCGATGATCGCTTTCTGGGCGGTGGCCAAGACCGGTGCCGCCTTCGTCCCCGTCGATGTCGCGCAGCCCGCCGCCCGAACGGCCGCGATCGCCGCCGAGTGCGCTGCGGCACTGGGTATTACGGTCTCGACCCCGGCGACGGAGCTGCCGGACACGGTCGCCTGGACGACTGTGGACGACGAGCAAACCTCGGCTCGCGTCGCCGCACACTCGAGCGCCCCGATCACCGACGCCGACCGCTGCGGCCCACTGCGTTCCGGCCACGCCGCGTACATCGTCTTCACCTCGGGCTCGACCGGCACCCCGAAGGGCGTGGTGGTCACCCATTCCGGTCTCGCGAGCCTGGTGGCCGCGACGGCCGAGCACTGCCGTATCGACCGGGACGCCCGCGTGCTCCACTGCCTGAACCCGGCGTTCGACGCCGCGATTCTGGTGTGGCTCGGCACCTTCGCCGCGGGCGGCACACTGGTGCTGTCGGCGCCCGAGGTCAACGCGGGCGCCGAGCTGGCCGCGGCGATCGACGCGCACGCGGTCTCGCACCTGATCTGCACGCCCACGGTGCTGGCGACCCTGGAATCCGGCGCGCTGCCCACCGTCCGCGCGATCATCCTGGGCGGCGAAGCCTGCCCCGGCCCGCTGATCGAGCGCATGTCGCCCGGTCGAATCCTGGTGAACTCCTACGGCCCGGCCGAATCCACCATCGCCGCCGGGTACAGCGCCCCGATGACCCCCGACACTGCGGGAGTGATCGACACACCCGTGCCCGGCACGACCCTGCTGCTCCTGGATCCCTGGCTCCGCCCGGTTCCGGACGGTGTGGTCGGCGAGCTGTACATCGCCGGCCCCGGCGTGGCCCGGGCCTACGCCGCCCGCCCGGCCCTGACCGCCGCCCGTTTCGTCGCCGACCCGTACACGCCGGGCCACCGCATGTACCGCACCGGCGACCTCATGCGCTGCACCGCAGCGGGTTTCGAGTACGCGGGCCGCACCGACTTCCAGGTGAAGATCCGCGGCATCCGGGTCGAACCCGGTGAGGTGGACGCCGTTCTCCACACCCACCCGCTGGTGGACTCGACGATCACCGTCGCCCGGCGGAACCGCACGGGCAACCTGTCCCTGCACACCTACGTCACCCTGATCGCGTCGCAGCCCGACGGAATGCGTGAGGACCCCGAGGCAGCAGATGCCGTGCCGGGGGCGAGGGTGGTACACGACCACGGCTCGGGCGCTTCGGGTTTGAAGGAACGGTCCGTGGAACTGCTGGTCTGGGCGGGCGGGCGATTGCCGCGCTACCTGGTGCCCGCGACCATTCAGGTGCTCGCGGAACTGCCTCGGACGCGCACGGGCAAGGTGGATTTGCGGGCGCTGCCCGAACCGCTGATCACGGCGGCCGAATTCGCCGAGCCGGTCGGCCGCGAAACCGTTGTCGCCGAGGTCTTCGCGGATGTCCTCGAGCTGGACCGTGTCGGAGCGTGGGACGACTTCTTCGCCCTCGGCGGGGATTCGCTCATCGCCACGCGGGTGTCGGCCCGGCTGGCGGCGGCGCTGGGTACGCCGGTCCCGGTGCGGCTGCTGTTCGAAGCACCGGTGGTCGCGGATCTGGCCCGTCGAATCGGCGCGGACGGCGCGGGGCCGGTCGAGCCGGAGCTGGTGCCCGCGCAGCGCCCGGACACGGTGCCGCTCTCGCCCGCCCAGCAGCGCATGTGGTTCATCAACCGGTACGACCCGGCGTCTCCGGCCTACAACGTGCCGGTGGCCCTGCGTCTTTCGGGTGACCTCGATGTCGCCGCGCTGCGTTCCGCGCTGCTCGACGTGATCGACCGGCACGAGAGCCTGCGCACCGTGTACCCCGATGTCGACGGTATCGGCAGCCAGCGCGTCGTCGCGGCCTCGGAGGTTCCGCTCGAGTCGGATATTCGGGTGGTGTCGGCGACCGAGCTGTTGGAGGCCGTAGAGGAGGTTGTCACGGCGGGTTTCGACGTCACCGCGGCGGTGCCGGTGCGCCTGCGCCTCTTCCGAATCGAGCCGGCTGCGTCTCCGGTTTCACCCGCCGCATCGACCGACCTCAATACCACCGCAACGGATTCCGCCGGTGTCGCGGATCTTCCTGTCGCGCCAGGTCGGACTCATCGCGCGCATCCGGCTATCCGACGAAGCCTGGGCAATGCCGCTGGCGTCCTTCGCGGCGCTGACCATGCCGCTGCGACGCTGTCGATCGATGCCGCCGCTGATATCTCCACGGACGAACCGCATCCCGGCGGCTCGACGCCTCAGTACGTCGTAGTGCTCGTCGCCCACCACATCGCCACCGACGGCTTCTCCATGGCCGCTCTCACCCGCGACATGGCCGCCGCCTACGCCGCACGCGCCGCCGGACAGGCCCCGGCCTGGGAGCCGCTCCCGGTGCAGTACGCCGACTACACGCTGTGGCAGCACGCCCGCCTGGGCGACGCGGACGACGCGGGCTCGCTGCTGGCTCGCCAGCTCGCCTATTGGTCGGACACCCTCGCGGACCTCCCCGATCACCTGGAATTGCCCACGGACAGAGCACGTCCGGCGCGCGCCTCCTACCGGGCGGCGGAATGCACCGCCCGGCTCGACGCCGCCCTCACGGCCGCGATCGACGACCGGGCACGAGCCCACCGGGCCACCCCGTTCATGGTCGTGCACGCCGCCCTCGCGGTACTGCTCGCCCGGCTGAGCGGCAGCGCCGACATCGCGATCGGCACCCCGGTGGCCGGACGCGGCCGGCCCGAACTCGATGACCTGGTCGGCATGTTCGTCAACACCCTGGTGCTGCGCAACGAGATTCGTCTCGACGAGAGCTTCGGCGAGCTGCTGGGCCGCACCCGGGACGCCGATCTGGCCGCCTTCGAGAACGCCGACGTGCCGTTCGAACGCCTGGTGGAGGTCCTCGCCCCGGACCGGTCAGCCGCCCGCCACCCCCTGATCCAGATCATGCTGATCTACCAGAACCTGGCCATCCCGCCCCTGCAGTTGGGGAATCTCACCGTCACGCCCCTCGAATTCCCGCAAACCACCACCAGATTCGACCTGAGCCTGACGGTGACCACCGACGCGACCGGCACCGACCTCCGCTGCTGCTACGCCACCGATCTGTTCGACGAGCCGACCGTCGCGACACTGCTCACCCGTCTAATCACGTTGCTCACGGCGCTGACCTCGGTACGGACCGGCGACCTCGACTCGCCCACCGACTCGGTGCCGGATATCGCCTCGTTGGCGATCCAGGCCCCCGGAGCGGTCGAGGCTCCTGCAACGGCCCCAGCTCCCGCAGCAGCCTCAGCTCCCACAGTGGCCTCAGCTCCCGGATCGGTCGAGGCTTCCGCAGCGGCCCCGGCTCCCGCAGCGCCAGCTCCCGTCGCAGCCGCAGCTTCCGGATCGGTCGAGGCTCCCGCAGCAGCCTCAGCTCCTGGAGCGGTCGAGAATCCCGCAGCGCCCCCAGCTCCCGCAGCGGCACCGAGCCTGATCGAAATCACTGACCCCGCAGTGTCAGCCGGCTCCGCACAGCGAGCGGAAGGATCCGCCGTGCCGCGCGCCGCCGCAGCACCCCGGGTCGGCGACGTGGATATCCTCACCCCGGCCGAGTACGCCGCCGCCCGCCGCGCGCCGTCCCCGGCCGCCCCACCCCGCACGCTCGCTCAACTGATCCAGGCCGCCGTCACCACCAACCCCGACGGTGTCGCCGTCGTCTACGACGACCGCCATCTCACCTACCGCGAACTCGACGCCCGCGCCGAACGCCTCGCGCGCCGACTGCTTTCGGCCGGAGCCGCCCCGGAAGTACCGGTGGCGGTAGGCATTCCACGCTCGATCGAGTCGGTCCTCGCGGTCTGGGCGATCACCCGCACCGGCGCGGCCTTCGTCCCGATCGACCCGGCCTACCCGCCCGACCGCATCGCCCGCATCATCGAGGTCTCCGGCGTACGCATCGGCGTGACGGTCCCGGAACAACGAGATCGGCTGGGCGGCACGGTCGACTGGCTGTCCGTCGATGGCGACGGCGAACCGGAGCGAACACCCACGCCGGACCAGCCCCGGTCGGCATGCGTTGCGCGACCGGAGAATCCGGCCTACGTCATCTTCACCTCCGGATCCACCGGTGCTCCCAAGGGCGTCGTGGTCACGCACGCCGGACTGGCCAACCTCGCCGCCGTGCAGCACGAGCGCGACCACATCACCTCCGACGCGCGCGTACTGCACGTGGCCTCGCCGAGTTTCGACGCCTCGATCCAGGAAATGGCCATGGCGCTGAGCGCCGCGTGCCCCCTCGTCATCGCGCCGCCAACGGTTTTCGCCGGACCCGATCTCGGGCGACTGCTCGCACGCGAACGCGTCACCCACATCGCGCTGACACCCTCGGCCCTGGCCACGGTCGACCCGAACGGGATCGACGAGCTGCGGGTGATCATCAACGGCGGTGAGCCCTGCCCGCCCGAGCTGGTCGCCGCCTGGGCCGCACCGGATCGGCTGCACTTCAACGACTACGGACCGACCGAGTCCACCGTGTGGGCCACCGGCAGCGACGCGCTTCGCCCCGGCGATCCGATCACCATCGGAACCCCCGTCACGGGCACGGGCGCGCTGGTGCTGGACCAGCGCCTGCGCCCGGTGCCGGACGGGGTGGCCGGCGAACTCTATCTTTTCGGAATCGCGCTGGCCCGAGGCTATTACGGCCGGACCGACCTGACCGCCGCGCGGTTCGTCGCACACCCCTACGCACCGGGCGAGCGCATGTACCGCACCGGCGATCTGGTGCGCCGCCGGGCCGGTCGGCTGGAGTATCTGGGCCGCACCGACACCCAGGTCAAGCTGCGCGGCCTGCGCATCGAACCGGGTGAGATCGAAGCGGCTCTCACGGCGAATCCCGCTGTCGTGCAGGCCGTCGCACAGGTTCGGCCCGAGGGCGGCGGCAGTCTCGTCGGCTACGTGGTCGTTGCCGACGGCGCGACGGTCTCCGCCCGGCAACTGAAAAAGGAGGTGGCGCACAGACTTCCGTCGTACATGGTGCCATCGGCCGTCATGGTGCTCGAGGAATTGCCGCGCACCGCCAATGGCAAGCTCGACCGGGCGGCCCTGCCCGCCCCGCAGGTGTTCCCCGGTGCGCACGAGGCGCCGGCCGGTCCCGTGGAGGAAGCGGTGGCCACGGTGTTCGCCGAGGTTCTCGGCATCGACCGGGTATGGCGCGCAGACGATTTCTTCGCGCTCGGCGGCAATTCCCTCATCGCGACCCAGGTGGTGGCCCGCCTGGGCGCGGCACTGCGGACATCCGTCCCGGTCCGGGCCCTGTTCGACGCGCCGACGGTGGCCGAGCTGGCCGCGCTCATCGCCACCGGCGGCGCGCTCGACCGCGCCCGCCCCGGCCCGCGTCCCCGCCCGGAACGCATCCCGCTCTCGGCCGCGCAGCAGCGCATGTGGTTCCTCAATCGCTACGATCCCGGCTCGCCGGTCTACAACATCCCGGGCGCCTTCGATGTGCACGGGAGTCTGGACATCGCTGCCCTGCGCGCGGCCGTCGACGACGTGACCGCTCGCCACGAGACCCTGCGCACGATCTACCCCGAGGGCCCGGACGGTGTTCCGTACCAGCGCATCCTGCCCGCCACCCCCGGCGGTACCCCGCTGCTCGAAATACACGTCGGCGCAACCGGAATCGAGCGGGCGCTGACCACACAGCTTGCCCGGGGCTTCGACATCACCGTCGAGCCGCCGCTGCGCGTCTGCGTCCTGCACCTGGATGCGAGCCACGCGATCCTGGCGCTGGCGGTGCACCACATCGCCGCCGACGGCTGGTCGATGGCCCCGCTGGCCCGGGATGTGTTGAACGCCTACCTCTCCCGCGCGAACGGTACGGCCCCGGCCTGGTCGCCGCTGCCGCTGCACTACGCCGACTACGCACTCTGGCAACACGAGATCCTGGGCTCGGAGCGTGATCCGGACGCGCTCGCGAACCGCCAGCTGGAGTTCTGGCGGCAGCGCCTGGCGAATCTCCCGGCGGTCCACCGCATTCCCACCGATCGAACCCGCCCCGAACAGCCCTCCGGCATCGGCGACCGCGTCGAATTCACAATCCCCGCACCGGTTCACGACCGGCTGCAGCTGCTCGCGCGCGAACACGGCGCCAGCCCGTTCATGGTCGTGCACGCCGCGCTGTCACTGCTGCTCGCGCGGCTGTCCGGCACCGCCGATGTCGTGCTCGGCTCGGTCGTCGCGGGGCGCGGTGACGGTGAACTCGACGACCTGGTCGGCATGTTCGTCAACACCGTGGTCCTGCGCACACGGATCGATCCGGCCGCGGGCTTCGCCGCGCTGCTCGACACCGTCCGCCGGGACGACCTGGCCGTGTACGGCAACCTGGATCTGCCCTTCGAACGACTGGTGGAGGCGATCGCCCCCGCGCGCACCGCCGCGCACCATCCGCTGTTCCAGGTCATGCTGGCGTTCCAGAACGTCCAGACGACCGCGATAGCGCTGCCCGGCTTGGACATTCGGCCGCTCGAAGCGCCCGCGCCCGGTTCAAAGTTCGATCTCGAATGGATGCTGGCCGAGAAGTTCGGCCCCGCGGGCGATCCGGCCGGTATGACGGCGTCGCTGACCTTCGCCACCGATCTGTTCGATCGGGAGACCGCGCGGGAGCTGGCCGACGGCTTCGCGAACCTGCTCGCGGCGGTGACCGCGAGCCCGGAGCTTGCGGTCGGTGATCTGCCGGTGCCCGGCGCGACCGTTCCGGCCCTCGAGGAGACGGAGACCGTGCCCGGTGCGGCTACGCCCGCGGCCGACTCCGAACCCGTGGTCCGCCGGGCCTACCGCGCCCCGCGCACCCCGGCCGAGAACACTGTCACCGCCGCGTTCGCGAACGTCCTTGCCGTAGAGCGCGTGGGCGTCGACGACAACTTCTTCGACCTCGGCGGTAACTCCATGGCGGCGGTCCGGCTCATGAGCCTGCTGCGCGACGAGACCGGCCGCGCCGTCCCGCTGCAGTGGATGTTCCTCGACCCCACACCGGCCGCCCTCGCCCGCAGAATGAGCGAGGACGCCGACCATCCCGATGTCGAAGCCTCCCTGCGGGTGCTGCTGCCCATCCGCTCCGGCGGTGCCGGCCCCGCGCTGTTCTGCGTCCATCCCGCCGTCGGATTGGCCTGGTGCTACGGCGGATTGGTGCATCACATCGACCCTGCGCATCCGGTGTACGGCATCCAGTCCCCGGGCGCGGCCGCAGACGGCGTCGTCGAGCCGACGATCGTCGAACAGGCCGCGCGCTACGTGCGCGAGCTCCGCCGCGTACAACCCCGGGGCCCCTACCACCTGCTCGGCTACTCGTCGGGCGGTCCGCTCGCCCACGCCATGGCGGTCGAATTGCGCCGTGCCGGAGAGCAGGTGCCGTCGCTGATCATGATGGACGCGCGCGCCGACGCCGGCGTCGGGCGGGAGAGCGAGGCCCCGGCGCTGGGGCTGCTGCTCGAGGAGTTCGCGGGACTCGACATTCCCCCCGAGTTCGCCGGCCTCGACGCCGCCCAGGCCGCCGAACTGCTGGAGAACGCCGGAATCTCCTTCACAGCAACGGAAGTCGAACGCCTCTACGAAGATATGAGAGCGCTGCTGCACCGGCTGTCCGCGCACCGTTCCGAGGTGTTCGACGGGGACCTGCTGTTCTTCACCGCCGCGGGCAATCCCGATCCGGTCCCGAACGTCGCCACCTGGCGGCCCTACGTCAGCGGCGAAATCATCGAGCACACACTCGAGTTCGGCCACAACCAGCTCGTGACCCCGGAGGCGTTCGCTCAGGTCGGCCCGATCGTGAACGCCCACCTGATCCGCTGACCGCGCGCCCGCGTCGTGTTCACGCGGCCGAATAATGACGGTGCCGCGATGCCGGTGTCGTTCCGCACGTCGGACGGATACAGCCGTTCCACCCGCCACAGGAGATCACCCAGACGGGGCCGCGAGTGCTCGGCAAGGGCCGGAGGACGCCGCGATGTCGAGACTCGGGGCGGCGCGGCGTCCGAACTCTCACCACCTCCACGTGTGGCGCGGCGCGGATCATGCCGCCGCACAGTGTGCGGATGGGGCCCGGTAGTCGTCGCGCACGGCGTCCGCGGGAGGCCGGGTCGAGGCTGATATCTTGCGGGCCCGCCCTCGTCCGAATGGGGGAGGTCTGGCCCTCTCGCGGGAATTCGTGTGAGATGGGGGAGCCCCCGGACGAATCCTTCTGGGACACAGCCCGGCTGGGGAACGGGGTGAAGCAGTCCGGTTCACGGAAGGTTCGAACGGTGTCGGAGAACGGTAAGCGTCGACTCATCAGCGCGGCGGCGGTAGGGCTGGGCGCGCTCGGCGCGGGAGAACTGGTGGCCGCCGCGCGCGGCGGTTCGATGCTCGACGGCGTCGGCCGCCTGCTCGCCGATACCGTCCCGATCACCGTGGTCGAGGAGATGGTCGCCAAGTCCGGCAAGCACGACAAGGAAGCCACCCGATTCGGGGTCGCGGCCGGGGTCGTCGCCGCATCCGTCGGCATCGCCGCCGTGCCCGAGCGTTTCCGTTCGACCGCCGCGGCCGCCCTCGGCGCGGGTACCGCCGCCGTCGCTCTGCGCAGCACCGATCGTTCGGTCGCGGGTGCGCTCGGCGGCATCACCGCCGCCGCCGTGCTGCGCGCGGGCCTGCGCCGTCCGCCCGCCGGGTTCGGGCGGGGACTGCTCTGGGCGACCGCCGGAGCCGGGCTCCTCGCCGCCGCCGAAACCCTGGTGCGGCGCACCGACCAGCAGCATCGCGACCGCGTCGCCAAGCTCGGGCCGATGGGGTCGGGCACGCCGGTACCCGATGACGGGCTCAGCAACGAACCCGGACTGTCCCCGCTCATCACCAAGGCGGGCCGGTTCTACGTCGCCGACGTGAACTCCCGCGCGCCGCGCGTTGATCCGGCGCAGTGGCGGCTGGCCATCACCGGCAAGGTCGCGCATCCGCTGCGGCTCTCGCTCGCCGATCTCGCCGATCAGGCCGTCGAGTTCGACGCGGTCATGGTGTGCGTCCACAACACACCGGGTCAGGGCCGCGCGGGCAATGCTCGCTGGTTCGGCGTTCCGCTCACCACGCTGTTCGACCACGCGGTTCCCGAGTCCGGCGCCACCCGCCTGATCACGCGCGCCGTGGACGGCTACACGATCTCGCTGCCGCTGGACGAACTGCGCAGCGGCGAGCTGCCCGGCTACCTGGTCATCGGCATGAACGGCGAGCCGCTGCCACCCGAGCACGGTTTTCCGGCCCGCGTCTTCGTGCCCGGCCTGTACGGCCAGTACGCCGGGGCGAAGTACCTGGCCGAGCTGGAGTTCTCCGACGACTCGCACGTCGACTACTGGTGGAAGCGCGGCTGGACCAACGAGCTCCTGCGCGTCACTCCCCAGGCCCGCATCGACGTGACCGCCACCGCCGAGCCCGGCTCCGGCAAGACCACCCTCGCCGGCGTCGCCTGGGCCCCGCCCCAGGGCGTCTCCCTGGTCGAGATCCAGGTCGGCGACACCGACTGGCTCCCCGTCGAACTCGGCTCGGAGATAGCTCCCGCGGCGTGGCGCCGCTGGCGCACGGTGGTCGACCTGCCCCCGGGCACCCACACGATCGCCGCCCGCGTGACCGGACGCTCCGGCCAGGTCCAGAGCGGTGAGAAGGCCGCCCCGTTCCCCGTGGGCCCCAGCGGGTTCCACACGGTGACGGTGACGGTGTAACCGAAGGGCTTGCGCCGCGGGACCGGTCGGCTCGCGCGGCCGGTACCGTGCCGCATCCCAGCCGCGCAGCGGCTCAACGGAATTCGCGGGTACCCCCTTGCCGCCCGGCCCTGGTGAGTCGTGCCCACCGGGCCAGCTATCCCACGTCCGCGAATTCAGCGGCGACACAGTCGGACTCGGCAAGGCGTCTCGATCGGAGCAGTTGGCGCGTTCGGCGAGCCGGAAGGACCGCGAGCGGGTGGCGGTCGCCGAGCGGGAGGGCGGGCGACGCGGCACTTACGCGCCTTCGCGACGCTGCGCGGTGTCCGTCTGTCGTGTGTGGTCTCCCGCTGTTCGTGATCCGACGCGAACCGCGCCGGGGGCGTTGCTCGATCGCCTACATCGCTGCGACGGATCCGGGAACCAGTCGCGTTTGGCCGGTGGTCCGGCCGGGAACAGGTGACATCTGTCATGGGCGAGTCGTGACGGTCGTGAGCGGCGCCGGCGGCCGGGGCGGGCCAGAGTTGGGGGATGAGCGGTGGTCGGCGGTGGTTCGGGGCGGGGTCTGGGGCGCCCGCTGGGGTAGCGTCGCGCGGTGTGCGGGACAGTGTTGCGACCCGGCGGCGGGTCGGGCTGATCTTCGCCGCCGTCTGGGCGGTGTACCTCGTCGATCCCCTGCGGCGGGCGTGGAGTCTGGACAACCCGCTCGAGCGGGCCTACAGCCTGGGCGTGGTCGTGGCCTTCGGGGTGTGTTTCGTGGGGGCCTACTGGTATCTGCTGCGCGGGTCCGGCGGGCGGGACGTGTGGATCGACCCGCATCCGCGCACGGTGATCCTGCCGCTGGCACTGCTGTGCGGGTTGCTGGCGGCCGCGGCGCTGACGCTGCGGTCGGAGGCGCTCGGGCTCGCGATCTTCGTGGGCACCTTCATCGCGTTCGCCCTGCCGGTGTCGCGGGCGCTGGTGGCGCTGGCCGTGCTGATCGCGGGAACCACGGTGATCCCGCAGCTGCTGGCGGGGGAGCCGCCGGCGTGGGCGACCATGTCCTCCATCGCCATGTCGGCGTTCGCGGTCGGCGGCATCCGCGAGGTCATCCGGCGCAACCAGCAACTGAGCCTCGCCCGGAAACAGTTGACCGAGTTGGCGATTGCCGAGGAACGCCTGCGGGTGGGGCGGGACGTGCACGACATCCTCGGCCACTCGCTGACGGTGATCACCGTGAAAACCGAACTGGCGCAGCGACTGCTGGACGTGGATCCGGAGCGGGCCCGCGCCGAGCTGGCCGATGTCGAAAGACTGGCCCGCGAAGCGCTGTCGGGGGTGCGCAGCACGGTCGGCGGCCTGCGGGAGGTCTCCCTGGCGGGCGAGCTCGCCAACGCGCGGACCGCGCTGAGCGCCGCGGAGATCGAGGCGACGCTGCCGGACTCCGACGAACTGCCCCTGCGGCACAGTGTGGTCTTCGGCTGGGTGCTGCGCGAAGCGGTGACCAATGTCGTGCGGCACAGCGGCGCCCGGCACTGCGTCGTGCGCGTCACCGCCACCTCGATCGAGATCACCGATGACGGTGTGGGTTCCGGCGCGGACCCGCACTTCGGCTCCGGACTGTCGGGCCTGCGCGAGCGGGTGCGGGCCACCGGCGGCACGCTCACCGTCACGAACCGGCCCGAAGGCGGGCTCCGGGTGCTGGCAACGTTCCCGGCCCGTCCGATGAAGGAATTGGAATGATCAAACTCTTGCTCGCCGACGATCAGGCGCTGGTGCGCGGGGCGCTGGCCGCCCTGCTCGGCCTCGAGCCCGATCTGGAGGTGGTGGCCGAGGTCGCGCGCGGCGACGAGGTGCTGGCCGCGGTCGAACGCACCGCACCCGACGTGGCCCTGCTGGACGTGGAAATGCCCGGCCTGGACGGGATCTCGGCCGCCGCCCGGCTGCACGCCGCGCATCCCGGGGTGCGCATCCTCATGGTCACCACGTTCGGCCGCCCCGGCTACCTGCGCCGCGCCATGGACGCGGGCGCCGACGGCTTCGTGGTCAAGGACACCCCCGCCCGCGAGCTCGCCGACGCCGTCCGCCGCGTGCACATGGGCCTGCGCGTGGTCGATCCCGCCCTGGCCACCGAAACCCTCACCGCCGGAACATCACCCCTGACCCCGCGCGAACGCGAGGTACTCACTGCGGCGGCGGACGGCGCGACCGCCGCCGTGATAGCGAAACAACTCCACCTGTCCGAAGGCACGGTCCGCAATCACCTCTCGTCCGCGATCGGCAAGACCGGCACCACCACCCGCGCCGAGGCCGTCCGAGCCGCCGAACGCCTCGGCTGGCTCTGAGCACCGGCGCGGTAGGGCACGGCTCGCCCCGGCCCGAAGAAAGGCGCGCTACTGGACGACCTCGCCGAACTCCCTTGCCGTGAGCAATGTTTCGTGGGAGAGGCTACCGTCACGGCTATCTCGGCGTTCGAACCGATCACCGTGGGGCAATCAGAAGCGGCCGCCGCGGCTGATGCGCCGCGAACCGTTCGAACCGCCGAAAGAGCCCGGGCCGTAACCGCCCCCACCGCCGCGGCTGCCGCCGCCACTGCGGTATCCGGTGCCCATGCCGCGCAGCATCCCGTCGATCAGAATCCCGCTCAGCACCGCGCCGGTCTGGGAATTCGAACTCGGCTGGCGGGACTGCCAGTCGCGCACCGCGGCCTGCGCGGTGTGCAGGGCGCTCGCGCCGAGCTCGGCCGCGCGCTGGGCGGCCTGCAGCGCCCCCGCCGGGTCCGTGGACGAAAGCCGCTGGGCCTGTTCCAGATTGCGCTGGGCCTCGGCCAGCCGGGTCCGGGGCTCGGCGTCCACCCCGCCGCGGCGGGTGCCGATGAAATCGGCGGCCGCGGTGATCTGACTGCGCGCCGCGGTGAGCGTCTGTTCCAGCCGCCGCGCCAGTTCCTCGGCCGCGAGTTTGCGGTCGGTCGCGGCGGCGATGGCCCGATCCAGGGCGGTATCCGCGGTCACCGCCGCGCGGAAGACGCCGAGCGGATTGGCCGCGCCGTCCCGAGTCGCCTGTTCCAGAGCCGAATTCGCGGTAGCCACGGCCCCGGTCAACTCGGCGCCACCGTGCTGGGTCAGACCCGTCGCCGTCGCCAGATCGCGCCGCAGTTCCTCGATGATGCCGGGCAGCCCGCCGCGCGCCTGCTCGATATCGGCGGCCGCGGTGTCCACCGCGTCCAGCAGCGCCCGCGCGGTGTCCAGGGCGGATTCGGCCCCGCGGATCGCCGCGACCGCCGCACCCTGTTCGCCCACCGGCCGCGCCGCCGCCGCGCGCCCGTCGGCGATCCCGCGCTCCGCGAACGCGATTCGCTCCCGCGCCATCGTCACGTTGTCGTGGATGGGCGCGAGCACCGACGCCGGGTGCGCCGCCGTCAATTCCCGCAGCGTCGCCTCGGAATTCGGTGTGCGCGTTGTCAGATCGACCACCGCCCGGGTCAGCGCGTCCAGCCGCTCCCCGGCGTTGATCAGCAGATTGCGCATGGCGTCGAATTCGGTGACCTTGGCGTCGAGTTCGCGATTGGCCCGCCCGCAGCCGCCGATGAGATCGACCAGCATGGCGCGCTGCTGATCGGGCGTCTCGGGAATGTCGTCGTCCAACTGCTGGCGGATCGAGAACGCTTTCGCCAGCGCGTTCTGCGCCGCGGTCAGGGCCGCGGTGAACGGCGCGGTCGCGGTCGCCCCGAATTCGTCGGTGGCCAGCCGTAATTCCTCGGCGCTCGTGCGCAACGCGTCATCGGTGTCCACCAGCACCTCCTTCGACCGCGCATCCAGCGTGTCGAGAGGCAACGCGCCGAGTGCCCGCGTGTCGGCCGGATCAATTTTTCGAGCGGCCTCCAACTCCGCCCGGCCCCGGCGGGCCTTGCGCCTGCGGCCGAAGAGCCACAGCGCCAGCACCACCAGCACCACGATCAGCACCAGCACCAGAATCGTCCGCAGACCGACCCCGCCGGAGGAGTTCATGGCATCGGACAGCCCGTTCGCCGCCGCGACCCCGGCCCCCGCCCAATCCCCGGCCCGCAGCTTCGGCTCGACCCGGTCGATGAGCAGGTTGTCCAGATCCTTGTCGCTGACCGAGTCCGGCGCCTGACCGGTGAACGCGTACGCCCGATCGTCCACGGCCACCGAAAGCAGCACGTCCCGATCCCCGAACCCCGAGGCCCGCGCGGTGCGCTCACCCCATTCGGTGGCGTCGAGCCCGTCGAAATCGCGCACGTACACGACCCACAGCCGCTCGTGGTCCTTGGTGTACAGCTCGTCGATGGCGGCCTGCAGTTCGGCGGTCTGCCCGCCGCGCAGCGCGCCGGCCTTGTCGGTGACGTAGCCGGGCAGTCGCTCCGGCGGTTCGGCGACGGCCGGGGCCGCACCGCCGCCCAGCACGGCCAGGCTCAGCAGGAATCCGGAGGCGAGCAGGGACAGCTGCTTCGATAGCCGCATGCCACGAATCTATCCGCCGGACCCGGGCCGTGGAGATTCTTCCGTCCACCCGTGTCGTCGACGATGACTACGATCGGTGAGGTGATCACGATCGATTCCCCCTACACGGGTCATGTCACCCCCGGTTCCAACCCGCAACAGCGGTCGGTGCCCGGTGCGCGCATCGTGAAGATGTCGGTCGGCGCCATGGACAACAACGTCTATCTGGTGCAGTGCGCGAACACCGGCGCCACGCTGCTCATCGATGCCGCCAACGAGGCCGAGCGCATCCTCGAACTGCTCGACCAGGAAGCCCCCGCGGGCGTCGAGTTGCTGGTCACCACGCACCAGCATCCCGACCACTGGTGGGCCCTGGCCGATGTGCACGCCAAGTCCGGGATGCCCACCGCCGCGCACGAACTCGACGCCGCCGCGCTACCGGTCCAGCCCGATCGCCTACTCGCCGACGACGACCGCGTCGCGCTCGGCGACCTCGAACTGCGCGCCGTCCACCTGAGCGGGCACACCCCCGGCTCGGTGGCCCTGGCGCTGACCGACGGTGACGGCCGCACGCACCTGTTCACCGGCGATTCGCTGTTCCCGGGCGGAGTCGGCAAGACCGGCTCGCCCGCGGAGTTCACCGCACTGCTCGACGATGTGGAGTCGAAGCTGTTCGGCCGCTACCCGGACGACACCGTCGTGTATCCCGGGCACGGTGACGACACCACCCTCGGCGCGGAGCGAGACAGCTTGCCCGAGTGGCGGCGACGAGGTTGGTAAAGCTCCGGAATCGCATTCCCGAGCCCACTCCCATGGCGACTCAGCAGGAGGCGGACAAGTCCCGCGGCGGCCGTGCCGGGGGGATTCTGCGCTGGGCGCGGCGCATCGCGGTCGGGGCGCTGGTGATGGGCGCGCTGGTGATCGGCGGGACCGCCTTCCGGGTGTGGCAGGTGGCGCGGATCAGCGATCACACCCCGGCCGACGCCATCGTGGTGCTCGGCGCGGCCCAGTACGACGGGGTGCCCTCGACGGTGTTCGAGGCGCGACTCGACCAGGCGTACAAGCTGTTTCGCAAGGGCGTCGCGCCGCTGATCGTCACCGTGGGCGGTAAACAGGTCGGTGACCAGTACACCGAGGCGGCCTCGGGCAAGAACTACCTGAAATCGCGTGGGGTGCCGGCGGATCGGATCCTCGCGGTGGAGACCGGCTCGGACACGCTGCAGAGCGTGGAGGCGGTGTCCACGGCGCTGCTGGCGCGCGACAAGTCCTCGGTGGTGCTGGTGAGCGATCCGTGGCATTCGCTGCGCACGCGCACCATGGCCCGCGACGCCGGGCTGTCCGCGTGGACGGCGCCGACCCGCACCGGACCCGCCGTCTACACGCGAGAGTCGCAGGCGCACGGCATAACTCGGGAGACCTTTGCCTTGCTGTGGTATCAGCTGTCGCACTATTCGGCCGACTTCGCGTACACGGCGGACCAGTGATGACCGCGCGCATCGACTACGACCACATCTACACCGACGCCGATCGCGAGCGCCTGGTCCCCGAACGCGATCGCACCGCGGGCCTGAGCTGGTCGCCGACCCCGGCGCGGCGCAGCGAATTCGCCAGGGACAGAGCCCGGGTGCTGCATTCGGCCGCGCTGCGCCGGCTGGCGGACAAGACACAGGTCATGGGCCCGCGCGACGGTGACACCCCGCGCACCCGGCTCACCCATTCGCTGGAGGTCGCCCAGATCGGGCGCAGCATCGCGGACGGACTCGGCTGCGATCCGGATCTGGTCGATCTGGCCGGGCTGGCGCACGACATCGGGCATCCGCCGTACGGGCACAACGGCGAGAAGGCCCTCGACCAATTCGCCGACGCGCACGGCGGTTTCGAGGGCAACGCCCAGAACCTGCGCATCCTGACCCGCCTGGAGCCCAAGGTCTTCGACGCGCGCGGGCAGAGCTACGGCCTCAACCCGACCCGGGCCGCGCTGGACGCGGTCATCAAATATCCCTGGGGCAGAACGGGTCCCGGCACCAAGTTCGGGGCATACGACGTCGACATGGACAGGCTGAGCTGGGTGCGCGCCGGCGCGCCGGACCGGCGGCAGTGCCTGGAGTCGCAGGTCATGGACTGGGCCGACGACGTGGCGTACTCGGTGCACGACGTCGAGGACGGCGTCATCGTCGGCCGTATCGATCTGCGCTCGCTCGCCGACCCGGTCGAGCAGGCAGCGCTCGCCGAACTCGGTGCGCGCCAGAACAGTTCGCTCACCACCGACGAGCTGATCGCGGCCGCCCAGCGACTGTCCGAACTGCCGGTGGTGATCGCGGCCGCCACCTACGATGGCTCGCTGATCGCCTCGGTCGGGCTCAAGCGCATGACCAGCGATCTGGTGGGGCGCTTCGCCACCGCCGCCGTGGAAGCCACCCGGGCGGCCTGGGGCGGGCGCCAACTGTGCCGGTACATGGCCGATCTGGAGGTGCCGCGGATCGTGGCGGCCGAGGTCGCGGTGCTCAAGACCATGGCGCTGCGCTACGTGCTCTCCGATCCGATCCACCAGGTGCGTCAGGCCGGGCAGCGCGAGCGGATCCTGATGGTCGCCCACCACCTGCTCGACGCCGCGCCGCGCGGGCTGGATCGGCTGCTGCTGCCGTGGTGGGAGGCGGCCGAGGACGACACCGCGCGGGTGCGGGTGGTCGTCGATCAGATCGCGTCGTACACCGAGAGCCGGTTGGAGCGGGTGGCGGCGGTCATTCCCTAGGGAGTCAGTCGTGCATCGCCAGGTAGTGCGCGATGCTCGTGCCCGGCGGCCCGTCGGCCACGACACGCCCCCCGTCGAACACCAGCACCCGATCGAAATCGGTGAGCAGATCCAGATCATGGGAGATCACCACGACCTGCTGGGGAAGCTCGCGCAGCAGCGTCGTCACCCGGCGCTTGTTGCGCAGGTCCAGCAGCGTCGTCGGCTCGTCGAAGATGACGTACCGGGGCCGGACCGCCAGCACGGCCGCGATCGCCAGCAGCTGCTTCTGCCCGCCGCTGAGCAGATGCGCGGGATGATCGCGGAACTCGGTCAGCCCGTACTCGCCGAGCACCTCGGTAACCCGTTCGGCGATATCGGCTTTGGCGAGCCCGTGATGCTTGAGCCCGAACGCCAGATCCTCGGCGACGGTCGGCATGACGATCTGCACGTCCGGGTCCTGGAACACGAAGCCGACCAATCGCCGGACCGCTTTGCCCTGCTTGCGCGTATCGAGCCCGTCCACGCGGACCCTGCCCGCGCTGGGCACCTGGAGGCCGTTGAGCAGCCGCGCGAAGGTCGACTTGCCCGAACCGTTGGAGCCGATGACGGCGATGCGGTCCTCGGTCAGGGTGAGGTCGAGTCCGGCGAGCACCTCGCGCTCGCCGAAACGGTGGGAGACCCCCTCGAGCTCGATCACGCGCGGGCCGGAATCAGCGGATAGGCCCTGCGCACCGCGAGGGCCGCCAGCGAGCCGATGACGGTCTTCACCACGTCGCCGGGCAGGAACGCGACCGAGGTGGTGATGGCCTTGGACAGCGGCAGGTCGGCGGCCACGGCCATCCACGGCACGCCGATGGCGTAGAGCACGACCGCGCCGCCGAGAAAGTTGATCGCGAGGGCGATGGGCAGGTTGTAGTGCTTCCACAGGCGTTCGGTGAGCAGACCGATCACCAGCGCGCCGATGGGGTACGCGATGATGAATCCGCCGGTCGGGCCCATGACCACCGCGAGCCCACCGCGACCGCCCGGCAACACCGGCAGACCCGCGAACACGAGCACGTCGAAGAGCAGAATCGCCAGGGCGCCGCGCTTCGCGCCGAGGATCGAACCGGCCAGAATCACGCCCAGGGTCTGCGAGGTGAACGGCGCGAACGCGCCCGGCAACTGGATGAGCGGGAAGAACCCGAGTACCACCATGATTGCCGCGAACAGCGCTATCTGCGCCAAATCCCTACTACGCACCCGGGGAATCTTAGGGGTGCTAAGGGGTGAGCGGGGTCGCCACGTCTGGTTGGCGGGATCACAGCGAATTCCCGGCATCGAGGGTCGGGTGGATCGGACCGAGGTCGCGGCCGGTGTTCGGCGCGGATTCGCGGGTGCGGCGGCCGGCTCGGCGAATTCGGCCGCGGTGCGATCCGGGCTCAGTCCAGGCCGCGGGCGTCCAGGGCCTCGCCGACCTGGTCGGCCATGCGCAGGGTCCGGATCAGCAGCGGGATCAGGAACACCGTGCTGCGCTCGATGCCCCGGGCACGCTGGGCCGACCGCACCAGCTCGGCCTGTTCGCGGATGACCGGGATGAAGCGGATGGTCATGGCGACGAGCAGTCCCACGCGGTCGGGTCGCACGCCGAGCGGGCGCAGTGGGCCGAGCAGGCGTTCGATGGTGTCGATGATCGCCGAGGTCCGCGTGGTGAGGGTCACGAGATTGGCGAGCAGGATCAGCGTCAGCAGGCGCAGGCCCACGAGCACCGCGCTGTGCCCGTCGACGCAGAGCCACTGCGCCAGCATGATCAGCGCGAGCACCGGCGCGGCGCCCAGTGCCTGGCGCGCGGTGCCCGCCCACGGGATTCGCGCGAGGGCGTACAGCCCGAGGGTCACCGCCAGCGCCACGCCCAGCCACGGGATCGACCGCACGAAGAACAGCCCGGTGCCCGCGACCGCCAGGACCAGCAGTTTCGCCCCGGCGGGGACGGTGTGCACCGGGGTCCTGGCATCGTGGAACAGGCTGAGCACCGCTAGATCCTGGCATGCGGGGGAGCGGGCTCTCGGTCCGGTGTCCAGCCCGTGCGTCCGGGTCGAGCGTGTCGGTGGGTCGGGTCTAGACTCGCTGCCGTGGCCGGCCGACTTCCAGACCGCGATATCGCGGCGATTCGTGAACGTGTTCGGATCGAGGATGTGGTCGGTGAGTACGTCTCGCTGAAGCGCGCGGGCGCGGACTCCATGAAGGGGTTGTGCCCGTTCCACGACGAGAAGTCGCCGTCGTTCCACGTGCGGCCCAATCACGGCCATTTCCACTGCTTCGGCTGCGGTGAGGGCGGTGACGTCTTCGCGTTCCTGCAGAAGATCGAGCACGTCGGCTTCATCGAGGCCGTCGAGCAGATGGCCGACCGGCTCAACTACAAGATCACCTACGAGGGCGGCGGCACCTCGGTCCAGCGCGATCGCGGCACCCGCTCGCGCCTGGTCGCGGCCAACGCCGCCGCGCACGAGTTCTACATCGCGCAGCTGGGGACCCCCGAGGCCGAGACCGCGCGCACGTATCTCACCGAGCGCAATTTCGACCACAACGCCGCGCACCAGTTCGGCTGCGGCTACGCGCCCGGCGGCTGGGACACGCTCACGAAACACCTGCTGCGCAAGGGTTTCGAGTTCAAGGAGCTGGAGGCGGCGGGGCTGTCGCGGCAGGGCCAGCGCGGGCCGATGGACCGCTTCCACCGGCGGCTGCTGTGGCCCATCCGCAATCTCGGCGGCGATGTCATCGGCTTCGGCGCGCGCCGGCTGTTCGACGACGACACCATGACGGCCAAGTACATCAACACCCCGGAAACGGTGCTGTACAAGAAGTCCCAGGTGCTGTTCGGGCTCGATCTCGCCAAGCGCGAGATCGCCAAGGGGCATCAGGCGGTCGTGGTCGAGGGGTACACCGACGTCATGGCCATGCACCTGTCCGGGGTGAAAACCGCTGTGGCGTCCTGCGGTACGGCCTTCGGTGACGAACATCTCGCGCTGCTGCGGCGGCTGCTCATGGACGACAACTTCTGGCGCGGCGAGATCATCTACACCTTCGACGGCGACGAGGCCGGGCAGGCTGCGGCGCTCAAGGCGTTCAGCGGTGATCAGAAGCTGGCCGGGCAGACCTACATCGCCGTGGCCCCCGACGGCCTGGATCCGTGCGAGCTGCGCCAGCGCTCGGGCGACGGGTCGGTGCGGGATCTGGTCGCGCGGCGAGTCCCGCTGTACGAGTTCGTGATCCGGGGTCTTTTGGCCGAGCACAATCTCGACACCCCCGAGGGGCAGGTCGACGCGCTGCGCCGGGGCGTGCCCGTGGTCGCGCAGATCAAGGACAACGCCCTGCGCAAGGCGTACGCGACCAAACTCGCCGGGTGGGTCGGCTGGGACGACATTCAGATGGTCGTGCGCCGGGTGGGCGACGAGGCCCGCAAGAACGCGCGCGGCGCGGCGAGCGGGGCGGCCCCGCGCCGGGGCGTTCCGGAACGGGAAGCAGCGCAGCCGGTTTCCGCGCCTGCCGCGGATCGGCCGTCGCCCCGTGATCCGGCGCTCATGGTGCAGCGCCAGGCGCTCATCGCGGCCCTGCAGTACCCCGCGTTCGCCGGGCCGGTGTTCGACTCCCTCGAGTCCGATGTCTTCACCCATCCCGCGTTCAAGGCCGTGCACGCCGCCATCGCCGAGGCGGGCGGCACGGCGGCCGGGCTGGGCGGTGCGGAGTGGGTCGCCGCGGTCGCCGACAACACCGACGACCTCACCCTGCGGGCGCTGGTCTCGGAGCTGGCCGGTGAACAGCTGCCGGTGAAGTCCGAGGCCGACATCCCGCGCCTGGTCACCGGCGTGCTGGCGCGCGTCCAGGAGTCCTGGGTGGGCCGGCAGATCGCCGAGCTCAAGTCGAAGCTGCAGCGCATCTCCTCCACCGAGCAGTCCGAGGCGTACTTCGCGCTGTTCGGGGATCTGGTGGCGCTGGAGCAGTACCGCAAGAGCCTGATGACACAGGCGATGGGCAACTCCGAGGACTTCGCCGGGCGCTGATCTCTCTCGCCGGGCTTCGCGCTCCCGATACGCCTCGCGCCCGGCACATGTCGAATGTGCCGGGCGCGAGGCGTTTTCGAACTATCGACGCAGCTGGTCGTGCGGCACCATGATGGTGGTCCGCTCGTCCAGCGGAACCATGGGCTCCAGCTTGGGCTGCGTGCTCAACTTGTCCGACAACCGCTGCCGGCTCACCTGAACCAGCTTCCGTGTGACCGGACTCTCACTAATGGCGCGGGTGGTCTTGCTGATCTGCTCATACCGGGCTCGCCCGGCCTTCGCGCCCAGCACATACCCGGCCGCGACGCCGATGATCAACCGCAGCATGTCGAGAAGCTCCTCCCGTAGGCCAGTCAGCGCCCCCCATCCTGCCTGACACCCCACCCCCCTGTCGATCCGCCCCCCACCGACATGTCCCCAGGTAGAGAGCCGATTTGGGAACTGAACAACCCATGCGCTAAAGTTTTCTCCGGTCGCCCGAGAGGGTGACCGGGACACAATCCCCTATAGCTCAATTGGCAGAGCAGCCGACTGTTAATCGGCAGGTTTCTGGTTCGAGTCCAGATGGGGGAGCAGAAAAATGCCCCTGACCAGGTCTTCTGGTCAGGGGCATTTTCTTTGTCGGCGCAATTTCGTGCAAATCCACTACTTTCCCACAACAGCGACGCCGCTACTTTTCCGCTTCTCCGGTTGAGTCGATTGCCTCGCATTCGGGTACGGGGTGCATTGTGCTGATCGGGAGACGAAACTCGCCCGTGTCGACTGCTGGCGACAGAGCGGGCGGGCGCAATACATTGGGCGCATGGGTGAACGATCTCGAATTCTGCTGTGTTCGACGGTGATCGGGGTGGCGCTCGTGGCGCCGGTCCTGCCGGGCGCGTCCGCGGAGCCCGGCGGCGGCTGTGCGGAGGTGCGGGTCGTCAACGTGCGGGGGACGCTCGAACCGCAGAGCGGCAGTCTGTTGCTGACGCCGCTGGCCGAGCGGATCGTCCGGGAAAGCGGGGGCGGGGCGGTCACCGAGCTCGAGTACCCGGCCTCGATGGCGGCGGACAGCGCCGTGCGTGGTGTCGAGAACCTGACCGCTACGGTCAACCGGGCCGCGGCCGACTGCCCGGAGCAGCGGCTCGTGTTGCTCGGGTACTCGCAGGGGGCTCGGGTCATCGGCAACATGCTGAACGGGCGGAGTGAAGTGACGGACCAGGCCGCCGCGCGGATCGACGCGATCGCGTTGTTCGGGAGTCCGTTGTTCAACGGGGCGGACTCGTTCAACCGTGGTGAGTTCGATCCCGCGCTGTCGGGCGTGGCCGCGCTGCCGGTGGGGTCGGCGGGGGAATTCAGTGACCGGGTGCGCTCGTTCTGTGCCGGCGGCGACCGGGTGTGTCAGGGCGGGGACCCGGTCGTGGGATTCGGGAACGCGTTGAGCCCCGGGCATTTCGCGTACTTCCGCAATGACTATCGGGATCAGGCGGCGGTTTTCGTCAGGGAGCGGCTCTCCTTGTAGACGCTGCGGTTCAGCGACCGGGTATAGGGCACCTGCCCGATACCCGGCGGGGCACCGGACTTCTAGAGTCGGCCTTCCCATTGGTTCGATGTGAAGGAGTGTGGATTCTTGAACCTTTCGACCCGAAGGACGTTGCCCGTGCGGAGTGGGCAAGTGCTCACGACCGTCGTCGCGGCGGGTGCGCTGTTGCTGGCCGACCCTGCCCTGGCGGCCGCTGACCCTAGTGTCCAGGTGACACCGGGTCGTGCCCGGATCAAGGTGGTCGTCAACGGGACCGAGTATCCGCCCGATCGGTGCATCGTCGATCCGGACGCGGATGGGAACACGCAGAGCATCGGCATCACGCCGGGGGCGAATACCGTTGTCGCGGAGAACGTTGCGCCGGGCTCGCGGCGAGTGCTGGTGTGGTGCCCGCAGGGCGGTGTCATCTGGCAGGGGCAGGTGGACGTGCAGCCGGCCAATGTTCCGCTGGATCTCTCGGATCGGGCGCTGGCCGGCGCCGGGAGTAGCGCGCAGGTGACGGACCCGGCCCTGCGCTGACGCTCACGCCGGCTGCGGTACGCCGGTCGGATGCCACCCCCACCCGAACCCCCGATCGTCAGCCGCAGAGCGCGATCGGGGGTTCGGGGGAGGGGAGATCCAGGGCGGCGCGGCCTATCGCCGTTTTGACCCAGCGGCGTCCGCGGAGGCTCAGGCGCCAGCGGGGGTCCTGGGTGGTTTGTTCCACCATGCCCGAGCGAGACAGGGCGGCAAGGGATTTGCGGACCGCACGAGGGCTCGTTCCGGTCTCGACGGCGAGGTCGTGAACTGTCAGTGGGGTCGCGCGGACGTGTAGGGCGGCCAGTACTCGTACCTCGTTGACGGCGGTCATCGTCGAATCCCTTCCCTCCCAGTGCGAGCCGACCACGAGGGTCGGCGCGTGACGGCTCTGCTTGCGGGCGATCGGGCGTCGAACTGCCGCGGGTCGCGGCGGGACACGCGGCCCGCGGGGTTGGCGAGCCGGATCGCCCGACGGCACCTTCGGCGTACCGGGTGCTGGCTCCACGGTACGAAGCCGTGGATCGTTCGTGCAGCGATATACGCAGACTGTCCAGAAGGTTCGGCGCGGGCTGCGTTTTTCGGACAGATTCCGGGGTGCGGGGCGAATCCCGCATTCCGTGGCGGGCCCGGGTGAATACTGTTGGCGAATCGCCAGCTTCCGCCCGGAGAGGTTACGCATGACCGAACACCGGCTGGTCGAGGCGCGCCGGGAAGAGCTGTCGTCCCGGGACGCCGAAGAGGCCGTCGCCTTCGTCACCCAGATGTATTCGGACAACGCACTGCGGTTCTGGGATGCCCCGCCGCACAGTCGCGTTCGCACCACCGCCATGGTGTGGGGCGAGGTCATCGCCACCGAGATCCGCAGTTCGATCGGCTACAGCTGCCACATCGCGCCCATTCACGACCACGTGTACTTCGAGCGCTCGCTGCGCGGACGCGCCCGATTGCGGGGCGGCGGTCACGACTTCCAGCAGCACCGCAGAGATTTGGTGATGTTCCCGTTCGGGGTGCCGATCATTGCCGAGTGCGACAGCCACGACGTGAACCTGCTGCACGTGCCGTACACGATGATCACCGACCTGGCCGCGCTGTCCGGGGTCGATCCGTCGGAGTTCCGGTTCACCGGGCTCGAACCGAGAGACGTTCGGAGCGAACGATTCTGGGGCAGGTTGTTCGACCTCACCCACCACGAGCTCACCGCCCCGGATTCCCCCGTGCTGACCGAGCTGGTGGTGCAGAACCTCACCCGCACCCTGGCCGCCGCGGCCCTGGCGGTCTTCCCCAACACGACCATGGACCTGCACCTGCAACCCGGCCCCGGCGCGGTGCAGCCCACGGCCCTGCAGCGCGCGGTGGACTACATCCAGGCCAATCCCGGCCACCCGATGACCGTCGCCGAACTGGCCGCCCAGGCCGGCACCAGTGTTCGCGCCCTGCAGAACGCGTTTCGCCGCGAACACGACATGACGCCGCTGGAGTACCTGCGGATCGTTCGACTGGATCGCGCCCGCGCCGACCTGGCCGCCGCCGAGCCCAGCGACGACATCTCGGTGTCGATCGTGGCCGCGCGCTGGGGGTTCAGCCATCCCGGCCGGTTCGCCCAGGTGTACAAACAGACCTTCGGGCATTCGCCGAAGCACGAGCTGCGCCGCTGAGGGGCCGGCCCGCCGACACGGGTGACGTGGTGCTCCCGGGGACGGTGCGTCCGCTTTGTCGTCGATCGGCCCGGCCCGCCGGAGCATCGGACGCCCCGCTGAGCCGCGTGTCCCATACCGCATCGGGTTGTGCGGAGGAAGCATGTACCCATGCGGGACAACAACACTGACCCACCGCGTGTGATCGTGGTCATGGGCGTATCCGGCGCGGGCAAGTCGACCGTCGTGAATCTCCTGGCGGCGCGGCTCGGCTGGCGGATGCTCGAGGGCGACGATCTGCATCCTCCCGCGAACATCGCGAAAATGGCTGCCGGACAGCCACTCACCGACGCCGACCGCGCGCCTTGGCTGGCGGCGATCGGCAAGCGGCTCGGCGAGCACGCCGGCGCGGGCGAGTCGGCCGTCGTCGCCTGCTCGGCGCTCACCCGTTCGTATCGGGACCGGCTGCGACAGACCGCGCCACGGAACCTGATGTTCGTCTACCTGCACGGCACTCGCGCCGATCTCGAGCGGCGCACGGCGCACCGGGACCACGCCTTCATGCCCGCCGCGCTGTTGGACTCACAGCTGGCGACGCTCGAGGAACCGGTCGGTGAGGTCGACGTCGTGCGTGTCGAGACCGGGCCCCCCGCGCCGCACGTCGCGGCCGAGGCACTCGCGGCGCTCCGGTCACGCGGCTTTCTGCCGGATCCGCCGACGGACAACACGGTGCCGGTAGTGCGCAAGCTTTGAAGTGGCACCGGGTTTCGGCGAGATGGCACAGGTGAACTACCCGGATCGGCGGTGCTTATCCGCTGTTCGCCGCAGATCGGGGGGAGACGTTTCGTCTCTCCTCCAGCCTCGTTCGGATAGGCTGGCAAGCCTGTGCCCGCAGGGGTCGCTGCCGGAAACTGTTGTCGTTGCGGTCGTTTGACCAGTGATTATCGGGGTCGGGGGCCGTGGGCACGCCGAGGAATGGGACGTGCCCGGGATTTCAGGGAACTCGTGGCAACCTTTCGGGTGCTCCAGCGGGAGTGGAAACGACGGGTCGAGGAGGCCTTGTGGCGAAAATGGGCAGGCGGAAGCGGTCGCGGCTGTTGACCCAGGGGCTCCTGGTGCCGGATGGGGGCGCGCGCAAGCAAGGGGGAGAGGCCGGATCGGCGGAGGTGAAGGCCGTGGCGGCCGCGCCCGCGGCCAAGGTGGAAGCCGCCGCGAAGCCCGCGGCCGCGACGAAGGCCGAGCCGGTGAAGGTGCAGGGCACCGCGAAGCCGGCCGCGGCCGAGCCCGCCGCCGGGGGCGAGCCCGATCTGAAGGCGCTCTCGGACCGGATCAAGGCGCGGCGCAAGGAGATGGGCTGGACGCAGGCCGATCTGGCGCGCACCAGCGGTCTTTCGGCCAACGCCGTCAGCCAGCTCGAGCGGTGTCTCAACGAGGATCCGGCCGCGGACGTGCTGGCCAAGCTCGACACCGGGCTCGAATGGCCTTCGGACACCGCGGATTCCATCCTGCGCGGCACCGAACTCGCGCGCGCCTGAACGAATCACGTCCGGGTATCCGGACAGCATGCCGGCCGAGAGCCCGACGACGCGCGGCTTCCGCGCCTCGGGCTCGAGGCGGCGTAACCCAGTGATCCCAGCCCCCGATCCGCCCTTCTGAGCGAATCGGGGGCTCGACCGCGTTCGGGTGGAAACCCGTGACACAAAACCGGTAGATCGGGTGGGTGCCGTGTTGGGCATGCCGGAAGCGGGCAAGACCCTGAGCCGACGCGAAATCCACAGCATCGGAAACCCGACAACGGTGTCCACTATCGCCACGACTGCGCGTAATAAAACTGCTCATTTGATGAGCACTTTGCACGGAATCATGATTCCCATGACCGACGCGAACTACCCCGAGCCGATGCGATTCGAAACCACCGCGCAGTGGGAAACCTGGCTGACCGAACACCACGGCGACCCCGGCGGGGTCTGGCTGCTGATCGCCAAGAAGAACTCGGGGCTGCCGCTGCTGAGCATCGAGGACGCCGCGTACGCGGGCCTCTGCTTCGGCTGGATCGACAGCCACCGCCGCGGCTACGACGATCACACCTTCCTGCAACGGTTTTCGCGCCGGCGCCGCAACAGCCCGTGGTCCCGGATCAACGTGGGCCGGGTGGAGTCGCTGATCGCCGCCGGGCGGATGCGCGCACCCGGGCTGGCCGAGATGGCCGCCGCGCAGGCGGACGGGCGCTGGGCGCGGGCGCTCGGAACGGTGGTGGCAGCTTCCTGACAGGGGCGCCCAGCTTCCTGCCGGATGCGTTTCGTCCGGGCAGGTTCAGGTCTGACAGGTGCGTCCGCACTGGATGCGCGGCCGCCGAATCACAAGCTACCCAGCGGGATTCGCCTCGACAAGAGCGAACCCCGCCGGCGCGATCAGCTCAGGCGGATCGGCAGGGCCGCCACGTCGTTCTGGGTCAGGACCGGCAGATTGCCGATCTCGCTCAGGGGCGCCGCGAGATTCAGGCCGGGGAAGCGATCGAAGAGCGCCGGTAGGCCGATGGCCGCCTCGAGGCGGGCCAAGGCGGCCCCGGGGCAGATGTGCGGGCCGTAGCCGAACGAGATGTTGCGGGACGCGGTCGGGCGGGTGATGTCGTACGCGTCGGCGTCCGCGCCGTGGATCTGCGGGTCGCGGCCCACCGCGCGGTAGGAGATCACCACGCCCTCACCCTTGTCGATCACGGTGTCGCCGACGGTGATGTCCTCGGTGGCGAAGCGCATGAGCAGGTGGGTGACCGGGCCGTCGTAGCGCAGGGTCTCCTCGATGGCCTGCTTCCACTCGACGTCGCCCGAGCGCAGCAGCGCGAGCTGTTCGGGGCGGGCCAGCAGCGCCCGGGTGGCGTTGATGATGAGGCTGACCGTCGTCTCGTGCCCGGCCGCGACCAGCGCCTTGAGGTTGCCGACGACCTCTTCCTCGGACAGCGGCTCGCCGCCCTCGTCGGCCAGGATCAGCGCGCTGGTGAGATCGTCGCCGGGTTCGGCGGTCTTGCGGCGCACCATCTCGGTGAAGTAGACGTCCAGCTCGTCGATCACGCGCAGCCGCTCGTCCTGCGGGGTGAGCATGGAGAAGAACGCCTTGTACCAGTCCAGCAGCATGGCCTGGTCCGAGCGCGGCACGCCCATGAGCTCGCTGACCACCTGCATGGGCAGCGGGTAGGCGAAGACCTGCTTGAGATCGACCACCGCGCCGTCGCGGCCCGCCTCGTCGAGATCGTCCAGCAGTTCCTTGGTGAGCCGTTCGATGGTCGGCCGCAACGCCTCCAGCCGGCGCGGAGTCAGCGCCTGGGTGGTCTTGATGCGCAGGCGGCGGTGCTCGGCGCCGTCCGCGGTGAACATCGAGGTGCCGGCGTCGATCATGCCGATCAGCGGCCACTGCCGGGTCACCACGCCCGAGGTCCACAGTCCCCAGGCGTTGATGTCCTTGATCAGGCGGGTATCGGTGAGCAGTTGCCGGGCGATGCTGTGATCGGTGACGGTCCAGGCGGGTACGCCGAGCAGTTCGATGCGGCTGATCGCGCCCGCCTCGCGCAGGCGGGCGGTCTCGCCGTCGAGGTCGCTCACCATGAAGTCGATGGGCATGGCATGGGGGCATGAAGTCACTGGAAACCTCCGACGGCACGAACTGGGCTGAAAACAACAGGCAGGGAAGTCATTCCGCGCAGGAAGGGTGACGGCCGCCGGACCAGCTGCGTGACGGGCACCGCCAGGTCGATGTCCGGCAGCCGGTCCAGCAGCACCTCGATGCCGGTCCGGGCGATCACCTCGGCGATCTCCTGCGCGGCGAAGGGGCAGCGGTATTCGCCGTGACTGAACGCGAAATGCGCGCTGTTGCCGTTGTGCACCGCGGAATCGGTGACGCTCTGGCGCACGTGCGGATCGGCGTTGGCCGCGGCCAGGCCGAGTAGCAGCAGGTCGCCGGCGCGAATCGTCCTGTCGCCCAGGCGGGTGTCGCGGGCGGCCCAGCGGCCGGCGAGGATCTGGGTGGGGGTGTCCTCCCACAGCACCTCGTTCATGGCCTGCCCGACGCTGCGGCGGCCGCCGCCCAGCGCGGCCGCGAAGCGATCGTCGGTGAGCATGAGCCGCACCGAGTTTCCGATCCAGTCGGAGGTGGGCAGCTGCCCGGCGGCGACCACCGCCATGAGGTCCAGCACGTATTCGGTGTCGGTGAACTGATCGTGGTGCGCGAGCATGCGCGAGACCAGGTCGTTGCCGCGCACGGCCTTGCGCTCCATCAGCAGCTGCTGCATTTCGCCCATGAACACGGCGTAGGCGGACTGCGCGTCCGCGCCGCCGTCGGCGAGCGTCTTCATGACCCGGGCCAGGTGCGGGCCGCGCTCGTCGGGCAGGCCGAGCAGCCAGGCCAGCGCCAGCACCGGGAGCGGGACGGCGAAGTCCGCGACCAGGTCGGCGTGCCCGCGACCGCAGAACTCGTCGATCAGGCGATCGGCCAATTCCTCGCAGTGCCTGCGCAATTCGAAGGGGTCGACCGATTCCAGCGCGGGCTCCACCATGGCCACGTGCCTGCGGTGCTCGGCCCCGGCGGTGCTGTAGATGGACGGCATGGGCGGCCCGATCATGGGCAGCAGCGGCCAGTCCTCGGGGATGTTGACCCACTGGTTCCACAGGCTCGCGTCACGCGGGAACAGCTCCGGGCTGTTGGTGACCTGGTGGATCTCCCGGTAGCCGATCACCAGCCAGGCCGGGATGCCGCCGGCCAGCTCGACGGCCGCCACCGAACCGTGCTCGCGCCGCATGTCGTTGTAGAGCGCGCGCGGATCGGTGTGGAAGCGCGGCCCGCTCAGCGGCACGACCCCGGGCGGGGTGGTGATCGGGCAGCCCGAGGCGGTCATGACGTTGTCTCCGAGCTGTAGAGGTACTCGACCAGGCTGATCAGCACGCGCTTGGACGAATCACGCTGACGGGCATCGCAATCGACGAGCGGGACCCGAGGATCCAGGTCGAGGGCGTCGCGCACGTCCTGATCGGTGTGCGGGGTGTCGCCGAAGTTGTTGCAAGCCACCACGAACGGCGTGCCCTGATGCTCCAGGCGGTCGATGGCGTACCAGGAGTCCGAGATTCGATGCGGATCCACCAGCACGATCGCGCCGAGAGCACCGGTGAAGAGCCGGTCCCACAGGAACCAGAACCGCTCCTGCCCCGGCGCGCCGAACAGGTACAGCACGTGCTCGTCGTCGATGGTGATGCGCCCGAAGTCGAAAGCCACGGTGGTGGTGGACTTGTCGGGCGCGCCGGTGGGATCGTCGATGCCGTGGCCCACCTGCGTCATGGTGGCCTCGGTGTCCAGCGGGCGAATCTCGCTGACCGAGCGCACCATGGTGGTCTTGCCGACGCCGAACCCGCCGACGATGACGATCTTCAAACCCTGGCTGGCGGAGGCGTGCAGGGGTGCGTCGGCCCGCGCGGGACGGGGATCAGAGATTGCGGAGTCCAACGAGTACCTTCTCGAGGGTGGTGGAGTCCGGCAGCGAATGCCATTGCGCGGCAGGGCTGTGCCGCGGATGCCGGACAGTGATCTTGCCCGCGAGCAGCAGGTCGGAGAGCAGAATCGTGGTGATGCCGACCGGGAGCCGCAGTTCGGCGGCGATCTCGACGACCGCGGCCGGGGTGCGGCAGATCTGCAGGATCGCCGCGTGCTCGGATTGCATGCCCGGCGCCGGATCACATTCGCTGACAACGAGGGTCACGAGATCGAAGGCGTCCGAATCGGGCCGGCTCCGTCCGCCGGTGAGGGTGTAGAGCCGGTCCGGATCCTCCTGTGGCCTGGTCACGACACGCTCGCGCCCCGGACCCGCGGAGCGGCGGCCAAGTGCTCGCCGAGCTGCTCGACCAACTCCTTCATGTTGTGGCCGACCAGCCCCGCGTCGGCGTCCTCGGCGGCGACGACGGCGATATGGGCCCCCACCCCGGCCTCGACGATGAACAGGATGCCGCCGTAGAACTCGGTCATCGACTGGCGCACCCCACCGCGCCCGTCCCCGAACTCGACCGACGCGCCGTGCGAGAGACTCTGCATGCCGGCGGCGATCGCGGCCAGCTGATCGGCGCTGTCGTTGCCCAGCTCGGAGGTGTGGCAGATCTTCAGCCCGTCACCGGACAGCAGCAGGGCGTGCCTGGTGCGCGGGGTACGGACGAGCAGCTGCTCCAGCAGCCAGCCCAGCTGCGTTGCCGAGAGGGTCATCGATCGGTCTCCAAGGGCGGGGGTGGGTTCGCCGGACCGGCGTTCTCGCGCCCGGTCACCGCACGCTGGAAGGCGCCCAGCGCGGCGGGTGAGGGGGTACGGGACGAGATCGGATACGCCGGTGCGGCGGGTGCGGACAGTCCCTGCGGATGAGCCGCGGCCAGCGCACTGCCCCGCTGCCGCTTGGGCAGCTTGGCGGTGGCGGAAGCCGGTGGGCTCGCAGGGTTTTCGTCACCGGCCGGATCGCGTCCGGGCAGCGGCGCGGTGCTGCCCGAGAAGCCGGCGGTGGGGTTCGGGGGCGTATTCGCGGCCGGGGAGCTGTTCGCGGCGTGCGAATCCGGAACCGGGGACTGCCAATAGTCCTGGGCCGGTGCGGGGTCGGTGGTCCGGGGCGGTTCGAGCGCCGGCGGGGCCGCCGCGAAGCGTTCGGGGGCGGAACCGGCCAGGGCGGCGGTGGAGCCCAGCATGCCGGTGGTGTTGTCCGAGAGTGCGCGCGCGGCGGCGGTATTGGCGGCGGGCTCGGCCGTCAGCGCGGCGGGCAGGGTGAAGAAGTCGTGCGAGGCGCCGGGCGGCAGCGCTTCGGGTTCGGCCGCCGACGCGAGGGCGGTGCGCCGGGGCAGGACGATGGGCAGGCCGGGGGAGGTGGTGGTGCCGCCCGCGAGCACGGGGATCGACGGACCGGCGGGCCGCGCGGGCTCGGGGGCGGGCGGCCGGGGGCGTTCGAGGCGGGTGGTCAGTTCGCGGGGGACGACCACGACCACGGCGGTGCCGCCGATGGCGGACGGGCGGAAGGAGACGGTGAGATCGTGCTTGCGGGCCAGATGACCGACGACGGGCAGGCCGAGGCGGGTGCCCGAGAGCGAGGACAGATCCGACTGTGCGCCGCGGCCACCGGCCTGCGCGCCGTCGCCGACCGCGAGTTCGGCTCGGCGCAAAGCGGATTCGCTCATGATGAGGCCGCTGTCCTCGATGGTGATGACCACGCCGGCGGGCACCTCCGCCGCGTACACGTGCACCTCGGTGGTGGGCGGGGAGAAGTTGCAGGCGTTGTCCAGGAGTTCGGCCAGCACGTGCATCACGCCCTCGGCCGCGTGCCCGGCGACCGCGAGTTCGGCGACCGCGCGCAGGCGCACCCGCTGATAGCCCGCGACGCGGCCCATCGCGCCACGCAGGATCGATTCCATGGCAATGGGTTTGGCCCAGCGGCGGCCCGATCGCGCGCCACTGAGCACGGCGATGCTGTCCGCCAGGCGACCGGCCTGGGCGGTGCGGTGATCCAGTTCCAGCAGATCTTCCAGCACGCGGGGGTCGGCGTGCCGGTGCTCCATCTCGCGCAGTTCGGCGAGCATGCTGGTGCTCATCGCCTGCATGCGACCGGCGGCGCCCGCGAAGGCGGCCATGGCGGCCGCGCGCCGGTTCTCGCTGTCCCTGACCTCGCGCGCCCGCTTGGCCAGGGCCTCCTCGAGGGCCTGGGCTCGGTTGTGCACCTCGGTGATTCGCGCATTGGCGCCCGCGACGCAGTCGGCGATCCGGGTCCGGGTCTCGGCGATCGCCGCGGCCTCGCCCAGCCGGGCGCGCTGGGCCTGGAGCCGGAAGTAGACCGCGGTCGTGACCGCGGCGCACAGCAGCACCCCGGCGATCGATCCGCCGATGGTGAGGACGGTGCGTGATTGTTCGGGTGCGGTGAACACCACCGCGACCACTCCGGCTGCGGCAATCGCCGCGCACGCCAACAGCGTTCCGACCAGCTGCCCGATACCGCGAACGGTATCCGGCCTGCCGCCCGGCGGATTCGATGACTCCGACAAGCTTCGCACTTCCGCACTCACGTTCACCGAGGCGAACACCCCGGCGCGACCGAGCCCCGCGGCGGTGCGCACGAAATGCGCCTACCGGCAATCGGATTCGGATCTCGCGGAGGAGCATAGGCGTCTGAGAAGGTTGGCGCTACCCGAGAGCGAACGCCCCGGCAAACCGCTGTCCCGCTCAGTGAGGGGCGCTCGCGCCGGGGTGAAAGCTACTGGGGAGTAGGGGATCACGCGAGGTGGGGACCGCGCGCCGGGCGGCTCGGCGGCGCGCGGCTCGCCGGGCTCGGCCCGTCCCGTTCGGTTCGCCGTCACACCGGCATCGACGAGAATGCCGGTGCGCGTCCGGCCCGCGGGTCGACATCCCGCGTGGGTCGCGTGGTGCGCCCTCGACGGCCCGAGATCCGACCGGCGTCGTTCGCAGTGATCGGATTCGGCGCGAACCCCGGCCGGAACGGTGCTACTCGCTCGATTCCGCCGGTGCTGCGGCCGTAGTCGCGGCGGCATCGTCGATCCGGGTCCTGATGGCCCGCTCCCACGGGCTGGACGGGGAACCGTCTCGAGCGCGCGAATCCGTCATCCGACACGGAACGGTCATGGTTCTGGCGTGCCGCGCTCGGCGTGTCGGAGGTGTGCGGGCCGTTCTCGTGGGGTGCAGGGGGGAAGCTGGGAGTTTGCACGACATCCGACGCGGAGGTGGCTGTGGGCTATCGAGCAGGGTTGATCGGGGCAGTGGTGGCGGGCGCGTGCCTCGGGGTCGCGGGGGAGGCGGGGGCCGCGCCGGAAATGCCGCGGGTGGACGTGCCGCCGCGGACGTCCATCTCGGTGCGGTCGGTGGTGCCGGGGGTGCAGTGGGGGACCGCGAACGAGCGCGAGTCGCGGGGCGGGCTGTCGATCGTCAAGCTCTACATGGCCGACTACGCGCTGCGGCACGGGGACGGATCGGCGGAGGATAAACAGTTGGGGGAGCGCATGATTCGCTACTCCGATGACGGCGCCGCCGACGCCATGGCGGCCAAGTATCCGCAGGCGATCGACGCGGTGGCCGCGGAGTATCAGCTGTCGGCGACCCAGGGCGCGGGCGGCTGGGCGGTCTCCTCGACCAGTACCGCCGACGTCTCGGATTTCCTGGCGGCCAAACAGCGCACCGATCCCGAGAGCCCGGTGCTGACCTGGATGTCCGAGGCGAGCCCGGTCGCCGCCGACGGGACCGTGCAGGACTGGGGTACCTCGCGACTGCCGCAGGTGCAGGGCAGTAAATGGGGCTGGGCGGATGTGGGGGTGCCCGAGGTCGCCTCGGCTTCGTACGGACCGGGATTCACGGTCGCCGCGCACACCTACGGTACCGCGGACGAGCAGACCGAGGACGTGCTCGGGGCGGTGACCGGGCTGGTCACCGAACTCTGGACGGCCAATTCCACGCCGTGCCTGCTGCCGCAGATCGGCTGGTGCGGCCCGGCGTGAGCGGCGTCCGTGACCGTGGACACCCTTGCCCACAACACGCTTGTAGTTTCACAATAGTTGCATGACGACAACCATCGGCGAGCTGAGCGGGCGTCGCAAGACGATCATCCTGGTGACCTGCTGCCTGAGCCTGCTCATCTCCTCCATGGACGCGACCATCGTCAATGTCGCGATTCCCGCGATCCGGTCGGATCTCGGCGCGTCGATGTCGAGCCTGCAGTGGATCGTCGACGTCTACACCCTGACCCTGGCCAGCCTGCTCATGCTCTCGGGCGGGCTCGCCGATCGGTTCGGGCGTAAGCGCGTGTTCCGGATCGGGCTGCTGATCTTCGCGGCCGGCTCGCTGCTGTGCAGTCTCGCGCCGACCATCGAGGTGCTGATCGGCGCGCGATTCCTGCAGGCCATCGGCGGGTCCATGCTCAACCCCGTCGCCATGTCGATCATCACCACCGTGTTCACCGGCCGCGTGGAACGTGCTCGCGCCGTGGGTATCTGGGGTGCGGTGGTGGGAATCTCCACGGCCCTGGGCCCGCTCGTGGGCGGCGGGCTGATCGATTCCCTCGGCTGGCAGTCGGTGTTCTGGATCAATCTGCCCATCGTGGCGGTCGCCTTCGCGCTCACGACACTGTTCGTGCCCGAGTCCAAATCCCTCGTGCCGCGCGGAATGGATTGGCCGGGGCAGCTGCTGGCGATGGTGGTGCTGTTCACCCTGGTGTTCGGACTGATCGAGGATCGGCCCCGCATGCTGATCATCACCGCGGTGGCGCTGCTCGCGTTCCTGTGGCACGAGGCGCGGCACCGTACGCCGTTCATCGATCTGCGTTTCTTCCGCAGCGTGCCGTTCGCCTCGGCCACCCTCATCGCGGTGTGCGCCTTCGCCGCGCTGGGCGCGTTCCTGTTCGACATGTCGCTGTATCTGCAAGGCACACGCGGATTCTCGGCCGCGCACACCGGGCTGCTGTACCTGCCCATGGCGCTGGGCATGCTCGTCTTCTCGCCGCTGTCCGGCCGGCTGGTCGGTCAACGCGGCACGCGGCCGTCGCTGCTGGCGGCGGGCGCGCTCATGGCGGTGGCGGCGGCCGGGCTCACCCGCCTGACCCCCGACACCGCGCTCTGGCAACTGGTGATCCTGTTCGCGCTCTTCGGGATCGGCTTCGGCATGGTCAATGCCCCCATCACCACCGCCGCCGTCAGCGGTATGCCGCTGGACCGGGCCGGTGCGGCCGCGGCGGTGGCCTCCACCAGCCGTCAGGTCGGTGTGAGCCTGGGCGTGGCGCTGTGCGGCGCGGTGAGCGGCGCCGGATTGTGGTGGACCATCGCCGCTTTCGGGGTCGTGATCTTCGGCTTGGGGGTCGCCGCCAATACCGAGTGGGCGTACCGTTCCCGGGATCGCGTCGCCCCGCTGCTCGAACAGAAGGTTTCCGCCCATGCCGGATGATCCGAACCCCGACGAGGTCTGGCAGTCGCTCGCCCACGTGGTCATGGACACCCGGGACGGGTGGAAGCGGGCGGTCATCGAGCGAACCGGGTTGCCGTTCAGCAGGATTCGTATCCTGCGCCGTCTGCGGCCGGGACCGCTGACGGTCAAGGGGCTGGCCGATGCCGCGACCATGGACGCCCCGGCGACCACGGTCGCGGTCAACGATCTCGAGGAACGCGGTCTGGTGGTGCGCGAGGTGGACGCGGGCAATCGCCGGCGCAAGCTCGTCTCGCTCACCGCGGCCGGGCTGGAGGTCGTCGCGGTCGCGGTGGCGACCCCCGATCCCGCGCCTCCAGCGATCGCCGAACTCGGTCCGGACGAACTGCGCGTACTGCGCGATCTGGTGCGCAAACTCGAGCAATGAGGCGACCCCGCCGTCCGGCCGCCGTAGGGTGGCCGGGTGCGATACCGACATCTCCGGGCTCTTGCCGTGGTCTGCGGCGCATTCCTGATCGCCGGTAGCGGGCAGGTCGCCGCCGCCCCGATCGCCGCCGCCCGGCCCGCGGCCGATCAGCTCGCCGGACTCACCGAACTCGCGGCGCGGGCACCCGGCACGCGCTGGCCCGCCGTACCGGGGTTCGCGCGCACGGTGGTTCTGGATCCCGGCCACAATGGCGGCGGCGCCGCGCATCCCGAGGTCATCAACGCCCAGGTGCCCGACGGGCGCGGCGGCAGCAAGGTCTGCAACACCACCGGCACCAGCGCGAACGACGGCTACACCGAACACGAGTTCAATTGGGACGTCGCGGTCCGGGTGCGCGATCTGCTCACCGCGCGCGGTATCCGCGTGGTCATGTCCCGCGACAGCGACGACGGCGCCGGCCCCTGCGTGGACGAACGAGGCACCCTCGGCAATCGCGTCGATGCCGCCGCGGTGGTCTCGATCCACGCCGATGGCAACACCGGTGCGAACGCCCACGGCTTCCACGTGGCGCACTCGTCGCCCCCGCTCAACCCCGCCCAGGGCGAGCCCTCCACCCGCCTGGCCACCGCCCTACGCGACGGCTTGCGCGGCGCGGGCTTCACCCCCTCCACCTATATGGGCGCCGACGGCCTGAACCCCCGCCCCGACCTGGCCGGCCTGAACTTCGCCGAACGCCCCGCCGCCCTGGTCGAGTGCGGGAACATGCGCCACCCCGGCGACGCGGCCCTGCTCGAGTCCCCTGACGGCCGTGCACGGTTGGCCGTGGCCCTGTCGGATGCGATCGTCGCGTATCTGGGCTGACCGCCCGGTCGTAACGGCCCGGTCCGGCTGGTGGCAGAAGCGGTCCACTGCCAGTCCCAGGGGGCTGAGGCTCACTGCGCGGAATCTCGCGCATCGAGGGCTTGCCGACCCTTGGGTACCAGCCACGAAAGCAGGCGGCCAATCTGCCGGGCTCTTGCGACGAATGGGTTGCGAAATGAGCGACGAATCAACCAGCAGTGCCACGACAAATCAACCAAGGCGATAGCGACATATCAACCGACCAGGGGCTGGGAATCCAGCCATGATCGGCATGACGATGGCAGAGGTCAGTAGTGGGACTCGGCTGCGCGGTTCCGGTGATGCGGGGTTGGGGTGCGGTTCCCGGACATGAGACCAGCTGGAGGACTTGATGTCCAGAGCCTGTGAGCTGAGGGAGACTTGCTGACATGGCAGCGGATGAACTTGTAGACGTGTCGATCGCGGGACCTGACGAAGAACAGCTCGCGGCGTTCACGCGGCTGCTCGTCGAACAGGGTCTCGCCGCTTGCGGGAACATCATTCCCAGGATCAGATCGATCTATCGGTGGCAGGGGGAGATCGAAGACGAGGGTGAAGCGCTCGTCATCCTGCACACCAGGCGCTCGCTGGTTCCCGCCATCGTCGACGCCGCGAACGAGCATCATCCTTACGACGTACCGCAGGTGATCGCGGTGCCGATAATTGGAGTCCACGACGGATACGCGCGGTGGGTCATGGATTCGACCCGCTCCGACGGGCACGCCTAGCGCGCAGTTCCACGAAGTAGTCGGCCGGGATCTCCCACTCCCACCGCTGAGGCGGAGACACCGTCACCAAATCACCAACGGCAAGAGCGAGATTCGCCCGGTACCCGATGTGCGCGAGGGTCGGCGTGATGATTGCCCACGCGTTGACGTTCTCGCAGATCTCCTTCAGCCGAGCCGTCGGCGCGGTCCAGGCTTCCGATCCCACGACAACCTTCACGACATGGGCGCCAACCGCGTCGGCCCGCGACCGTGCCTTCTGCTCGAGGTGTGCGAGTTCGGTTGGACCGTCCGTCAATGGCCCGTAGATGTAGATGATCGCCCTATCCCGCCGCATGGGTCCGGCCTTTCCTCTCCTGACATTGCCCCGCAAGGAATTCCACCGCCGCACTGAGTCGTAGGCACTCGCTCGGATCGTGGTCGGAGTGGATCTTGACGATGCCTTCGGCTCTCGCGACGCTCACCGGATCTATCCGTGGGTCGGCGCAGTTGTCATAGCCCGAGACGTGCATGTCCGCCCTTTCTGTAGGGGCGTCCGGCTGAGGAATCCAGTCCGGCCGCCTGCGCACAGCAGACCTCTCGACCGGCACAGGTAGGCACTGATTCTGGGAACCCAAAAAACAATCCCGAAACCGCAGCGCATCTCCCGATCCCTCTGCAACGATTTTCCCGAAACGGGAATGCAATTCGGTCCGAAACGGGAACGACATGGCAGACGGTGACAGCAGCATTACCCGCCGCCAGCTGGGCAGGTACCTGAGAGACGCTCGCGAAGCGGTGGGAATGACCCTCGAGGATGCCGCCAAGTTGATGGAGTGGGGCAAAAGCAGCCTTCAACGACTCGAGAAGGGACAGAACCAGAAGATTCGAACCCGGGATCTCGACGGGTTGATCGAGATCTACGCCATCGACCCCGACCGGGCCGCTGGTCTCCGGGGCCTTGCTCAGCAGGCTGCGGAGAAGAGTTGGTGGCACGAGTTCGGGGATGTCATCCCCGCCAACTTCAGTGTGTACATGGCCTTGGAGTCGGCCGCAGAAGCGCTGACGAGCTTCCAGCCCGACCTGGTGCCGGGTCTGCTCCAAACTGCGGACTATGCGCGGGTATTGGCTCGCTCTGCCAATCCGGGCGACACGGCGTACGACCTCGAAGGTCGGGTGCAGTTGAAGATTCGGCGGCAGCGACAGATCACGCGAAGCGCCAAGCCCGCCTCGTTGACCGTCGTGCTCGGAGAAGCCGTGTTACGGAGGATGATCGGCGGCCCCGAGGTGATGTCGGCGCAGCTCCGGCACCTGGCCGACATGGGCACTCGCCCGAACGTCACGATCAAAGTGCTTCCGTTGTCCGCTGGTTACCCGACCGGTGATCAGATCGGCCCGTTCGTGATCCTGGAGTTTGCAGCAGGAATCCGCAACGAGCCGGTAGAACCTACGATCGTCTATGCCGAGGGCTACACCAGCGACATGTACAGCGAGAAGCCGAACACGGTCGAGCGATACGTCCAGGCGTACAAAATTCTCCAGCGAGCTTCGCTGGACGAAACTATCAGCAGGTCACTGCTGCGGGACAAAGCAAGGGAGTACCAGCGTGAACGTTGACCTGTCCCAGGCCAATTGGTTCAAGAGCAGCCGCAGCGGGGGCAGCAAGGAATGTGTGGAGGTCGCGTTCCTCGGCGACGGAGATGTCGGGGTCCGTGACTCGAAGAACCCCACCGGCCCCGCCCTCGCATTCACGCCGGGCGCATGGGACTCCTTCACATCGGACGTTGCCGCCGGCAAGTTCGATCGTCCGTAGTCCGGACGACGGCGTCCTTCCCTCCGCGACTCGCGAGGTGAAACACCCTCCCCTCCGGCGTGGCGTGAGAGCATTTGCCTCAACGTTGCCGAGTCCGGGACGCCGGGCCAGGGGGTGCGGAGGACGCTGTGACCACGACCGAACCCCGGGTGCGCGGCAGGTTCGCCAACTGGCTGCTGGCCGACGTCAGTGAACCGCACTCGCAGCTGCCGGGGCCGATGGCCAAGCCCGCGCCCAAGGAGCAGCGGCATCCCTGGTGGAAGGTCATGTGCCTCACCGGGGTCGACTACTTCTCCACGCTCGGCTATCAGCCGGGCATCGCGGCGCTCGCCGCGGGAGTGCTCTCGCCGCTCGCCACGCTGGTGCTGGTCGCCCTCACCCTGCTCGGCGCGCTGCCGGTGTACCGGCGCGTCGCGGGGGAGAGCCCGCACGGGGGCGGCTCCATCGCCATGCTGGCGGGCTTTTTGCCCAACTGGTGGGGCAAGATCCTGGTGCTGGTGCTGCTCGGCTTCGCCGCCACCGACTTCACCATCACCATGACCCTGTCGGCGGCCGACGGCGCGGCCCATATCGTGGAGAACCCGCTCGTCCCGGACGCCCTGCACGGGCACAACCTCGCCATCACCCTGGTGTTGCTCGCCCTGCTCGCGGCGGTCTTCCTCCGGGGCTTCTCCGAGGCGATCGGCATCGCCGTCGTCCTGGTCGGGGTGTTCCTGTCGCTCAACGTCGTGGTCGCGGTGACCGGCATCGTGCAGGTCATCGAGCATCGGCACCTGGTCACCGACTGGATGCACGTGCTCACCGCGCAGCACGGCAATCCCTTCCTCATGGTGGCGGTCGCGCTGCTGGTGTTTCCCAAACTGGCGCTGGGTCTTTCGGGCTTCGAGACCGGCGTCGCGGTCATGCCGCAGATCAAGGGCAACCCGTCCGATACCGAGGAGTACCCGCGCGGGCGCATCGTCGGCGCGCGCAAACTGCTGACCACCGCCGCGCTCATCATGAGCGTGTTCCTCATCGTCACCAGCTTCATCACCACGATCCTGATCCCCGAGGCGGCCTTCGAGCCCGGCGGCGCGGCGAACGGCCGCGCCCTGGCCTATCTGGCGCACGAACACCTCGGCACCGCCTTCGGCACGATCTACGACATCAGCACCATCGCCATCCTGTGGTTCGCGGGCGCCTCCGCCATGGCCGGCCTGCTCAACCTGGTGCCTCGTTACCTGCCGCGCTTCGGCATGGCGCCCGAGTGGGCACGCCAGATCCGGCCCCTGACACTGGTTTTCGCGGCCATCGCCTTCCTGATCACCTGGTACTTCGACGCCGACGTCGACTCACAGGGCGCGGCCTACGCGACCGGCGTGCTGGTGCTCATCACCTCGGCCGCGGTGGCGGTGACCCTGTCGGCTGCGCGAGCGGGCGAGCGCCACAAGGTCGTCGGGTTCGGCGTGGTGTCGGTGATCTTCGTGTACACCACCATCGACAACATCATCGAGAAGCCCGAGGGCGTGCACCTGGCCGTGCTGTTCGTGCTCGCCATCGTGCTGGTGTCCTTCACCTCCCGGTTCCGGCGGGCGTTCGAGCTGCGCGCGATCGAGGTGCGCTTCGACGACGAGGCCGGGCGGCTCATCGACGAGCTGGCCGCGCGCGGCGAGGTCCGCATCGTCACCCACGACATCGACCAGCGCACGCCGCAGGAGTACGCGGAGAAGGAAGCCGATCAGCGCCGGGAGAGCCATCTGCCCCCGGACGAGCCGATCCTTTTCCTCGAGGTCATCGTCAAGGATCCCTCCGAGTTCAGCACCGATCTGCTCGTGACGGCGGTCGCGGTGGATCAGTACGACATCCTGTCGGTGGAGGCGGCGGCCGTTCCCAACTCCATCGCCGCCATCCTGCTCGCCATCCGCGATCGCACCGGCCGGCCGCCGCACGTGTACTTCGAATGGTCCGAGGGCAGCCCGCTGGCAAACCTCGCCCGCTTCTGGTTCGTCGGCGAGGGCGAGGTCGCCCCGGTGACCCGTGAGGTCCTGCGCCGGGCGGTGCCGCGCCGTTCGCAACGGCCGCATGTGCACGTCGACAGCTGAGTCCCGCGCAGATCACCCCGGCATTACGCATTCGGCCGCGAACAGTGCAAGATCGTCGTTCGGCAGGTCGCCCGGCGTGTCCGGCCGGTGATTCAGCGGTCGCCGAATCTAGATGTAACTAGCGGTCCCATATACGAGTAGAATTTTGCTACGCTCATGCAGCAATCAGTGGGACCCATCACAACGGACCCAGCACGACGCTGTGCCGACAGAACAACCAGGAGTATCGATGAAGCTACTTCCGAAGCGGGGCCGCCGACAGGTGACCGAACCCGGTGAGGTGGCTCTGCACGCCCGTAATGTGCGGTTCGATTGGTCCAACACCAAACCGGTGTGGATGACCACCGAACCCATCGCCTCACACGTTCTCAATGCCCTGAGCATGCTGCTGCCCGAAGGCGAGCGCATGTTCCTGGTGACCTACGGCGAGGCCCTGGAACTGGTGCGCGACGAGAAGCTGCGCGAAGCCATGATCGGCTTCATCGGCCAGGAATCCATGCACGCCGAGAGCCACAACGGCGCCCTCGAAGAGGTGCTCGCCGCGCACGGGATCGACGTCGAACCCTATGTGCGCCAGGCCGAATACCTGTTTCGCAAGACCCTCGGACCGCGCGACATGCGCACCGACGCCGCCCGCCAGCAGGTGCTGGTGGAACGCCTCGGCGTCATCGCCACGCTCGAGCACTTCTTCGCCTTCCTCGGCGACTGGGTGCTCAACGCCGACCTCGAACAGTTCGACGCCGACCCGCAGATGCTGGACCTGTTCCGCTGGCACGGCGCCGAAGAGGTCGAGCACCGCATGGTCGCGCACGAGGTGGCCGAGTACTTCGGGGTGGGCTATGTCCGGCGCGGGGCGCTCATGCTGATCGTGTTCCCGGTCTTCATCGCGCTGCTGCTGCGCGGCACCAAGTACCTGGTCCACCAGGATCCGGAACTGCCGAACCACCGCTACCCGATGCTCGTCGGGCGGATCTTCGCGTCCATGTGGCGCGGCGCCGTCCCCGGCATCCCGTCGCTGCTGATCAGCGCGCTGTCCACCTTCAAGCCCGGGTACACCCCCGAGCCGGTGGGCTCGAGCGCCCAGGCCATCGCCTACCTGGCGCAGTCTCCCGCGGCTCGGATCATGGCCTCGTGACCATGACTCGACCGGTCTCGTACGAACCGCCACTGGACCTGTACGGCAAGCCCCGGCCCGACCGCGCCACCCGGGTGCTCGACGTGATCGCCGAAACCCGGCTGCGCTGGTCCACGCTGGTGAACCGCAAGGAGCCGCCCGCGGCCATCGACGACCGGCGGATTCCGCTGGTCCTGGTGGAACGCCGGATCGAGGCGCACGACAACGACGTGGTCAGCCTCATGCTCATCGCGCCCGACGGCCGAGCGCTGCCGCCGTGGCGGCCGGGCGCGCACCTGGACGTGGAACTGCCCTCGGGTCGAGTGCGGCAGTACTCGCTCTGCGGTGACCCGGCCGATCAGCACAGCTATCGAATCGCGGTGCGGCGCATACCGCATGGCGGCGGCGGCTCCATCGAGATCCACGACGCGCTGGCGGTCGGCACGCAGGTGACGGTGCGCGGGCCGCGCAACGCCTTCCCGTTCGTGCTGCCCGGCTTCGGATCCTCCGCCGCCCGAGTGCATTTCGTGGCGGGCGGCATCGGCATCACGCCGATCCTGCCCATGATCCGGATGGCGGAATCGCTCGGCGTGGACTGGTCCATGGTGTACGCCGGGCGTTCTCGCGACACCATCCCGTTCCTGTCCGAGCTCGAGGCGTTCGGCGACCGGGTCACCATCCGCACCGACGACGAGCACGGGCTGCCCACCGGCGCGGACCTGCTGCCCGGCGTGGGCGGCGACACCTCGGTGTACTGCTGTGGGCCGGTCGTCATGACCCAGGTCATCGCGGACCGCGTGCGCGAGATGCCCGGCGTGGAAATGTATTCCGAGCGCTTCTCGCCGCCGCCGGTGGTCAACGGCACCGCCTTCCAGGTCGAGCTGGCCCGCACCGGCGTCACCATCGAGGTGCCCGCGGACAAGTCGGTGCTCGAGGAAGTGCTCAAAGTCCGCCCGGACAGCCCGTATTCGTGCCGTCAAGGATTCTGTCGCACCTGCCGGGTGCGGGTGATCGACGGCGATGTCGACCATCGCGACACCGTGCTCACCGCCAAGGAGCGGGACGCCGGCGACGCGCTCATCTGTGTATCCCGCTGCGCCGGGGAACGTTTGGTGCTGGACCTCTAGTCCGTTCGCGTTCCCCACCCACTTGCTCAGGAGAAGATCGATGACCGATCAACAGCCCATCATCGCCGCGAGCGAGCGCGTCGTGCGCAGTGGCGAATTCGATATCGCCGTCTACGAATACGGCGAGCCGTCCGCGGAAACCATTGTGCTGGTGCACGGCTGGCCCGATGACAACCACCTGTGGGATCGCGTGGTGCCGCTGCTGGCCGACCGCTTCCACGTGGTCACCTACGACACCCGCGGGCACGGCCGCTCCACGCGCACCGATCGCACCGAGGACTACCGGCTCGAGCACTTCGCCGCCGACTTCTTCGCCGTGGCCGACGCGGTCAGCCCGGACGCACCGGTACACGTGCTCGCGCACGACTGGGGCTCGGTCGAGATGTGGGAGGCGGTGTGCGAGCCCAAGGCCGCCGACCGGGTGAAGTCCTTCACCTCGGTCTCGGGGCCGAACCTCGATCACCTGGGCAAGTGGGTGCGCGGCGACCTCTCGCGCGGCAAGGTCTGGGGGCCGTTCACCCAGCTGCTGTCCTCGGCCTACACCGGCCTGTTCATGACCCCCGGCCTGCCGAAGGTGGTGCTGCGCCCGCTCGGCACCGAGAAGGTGTGGTCGCGCTTCGTCGGGCTCATGAACGACACCGCGCCCGCCAACATCAAGTTCGGGCCCGAGTTCCGGCGCGACTTCTTCGACGGCATGCGCATCTACCGCGCGAACATCCTGCCGCGCCTGACCGATCCGCGCGAGCGCCGTACCGAGGTGCCGGTGCAGCTGATCATCGCGCGCCGCGACGTGGCCGTGCGCCCGGCCGGCTACGCCGACACCAAGGACTGGGCGCCCAACCTGTACCGCCGCGAGGTCGGCGGCGGGCACTGGCTGCCGTTCTCGCATCCGGAACTGCTGGCCACCTCCACCGCCGAACTCATCGACTCGCTGCGCACCGGGGAGACCACGCGCGCACTGCGCCGGGCCGAAGTCGGCCGGGAGCTGCGGAGTTTCGAGGATCAGCTGCTGGTCATCACCGGCGGCGGCAGCGGCATCGGCCGGGAGACCGCCCTGGCGTTCGCGCGGCGCGGGGCCGAGGTCGTGCTCTCGGACATCAACCTGGACTCCGCCAAGGAGACCGCGGAACTCATTGCGCGCGAAGGCGGTACGGCGCACGCCTACCAGCTCGACGTATCCTCCGAGGCCGCGGTGAACGAGCACGCCGCCGCCGTGATCGCCGCCCACGGCGTGCCGGACATCCTCATCAACAACGCCGGCATCGGACAGGCGGGCGACTTCTTCGACACTCCCGCCGCCGAATTCGATCGCGTGCTGAACATCAACCTGTACGGGGTGGTGAACGGCTGCCGCGCCTTCGGAAAGGCCATGGCCGATCGCGGGCTCGGCGGGCACATCGTCAACCTGTCCAGCATGGCGGCCTACACCCCGCAGCGCGGGTTCTCCGCGTACTCCACCAGCAAGTCCGCGGTCTTCATGTTCTCGGACTGCCTGCGAGCGGAGCTGGCGGGCAAGAACATCGGCGTGCACACCATCTGCCCCGGCATCGTGCATACCAACATCGTGGCCACCACCCGGTTCGCTGGGGTCTCCGCCGAGGAAGAGGCCGCCAAGCAGGAGAAGTTCGACAAGCTCTACGCCGCACGCCGATACGGGCCGGACAAGGTCGCCGAGCAGATCGTGAAGTCGGTCGAGAGCAACCGCGACGTGGTGCCGGTGACGCCCGAGGCGTGGCTGCAGTACCGGTTCAACCGGTTCGCGCCCGCGGTGGCGCGGTTCTTCGCGGCCCGGGTCAAGCTGACCTAGGAGTTCACCTGTTATTCCGCGCCCGCTGCGAAACGCAGCGGGCGCGGTTTCGTATATCAGGGCAATGGGAACCTGACGGTCGGGTCGCTTTTCGGAATACGGGTTGGTCCGGCCGGGTGGTGGCCAGTAGTTTTCGGCTACGTGGAGGATTAGCCGGCGCGCGAGGCGTCGGCGAGAGCACGGGGGTACGTATGGAACTCATCCTGGGCCTGGTGTGTATCGGGCTGGTTCTGGTGTTCGTGGTCGGCATCATCTTGGCGATCGCCAAAGCGTCGACGCGGCGGCGCGATGACCGTTGGCGGCGCGGCGGGTACTACGGGAGTGCGGGCGGCGGTACCTACTACCACGGCAGCAGCGGGTGCGGCGGGGGCAGTCATGACCACGGCTCCAGCGGGTGCGGCGGGGGGTCGTCGGACAGTGGCGGCAGCAGCGGTTGCAGTGGAGGCAGTAGCAGCTGTGGTGGTGGTAGCAGTAGTTGCGGTGGTGGCGGCAGTAGCTGTGGCGGGGGAAGCAGCAGCTAGCCGGGGTCTCGCCGACCTAACGGTCGGGAGTCGTCTTGGAATATGTGTTGTCCGATCCACCTGCGTGCCAGTAGCTTTCGGCTAAGGGGAAAGAGCCGACGTCAGTGACGGCGGCTGGAGCAGGGGGACAGCATCATGGAATTCTTCTTTGGTCTGGTGTGTATCGGCCTGGTGGTCGTGTTCGTGATCGGCATCATCCGGGCATCCAGTAACCGCGCATCCACCAATCGGCGCAATCAGCAATGGCGACGGGCCGGGGGATCCGGCGGCGGAGGTGGTGGCTCGCACTACGGCAGCAGTGGCGGCTCGCACTACGGCAGCAGTGGATGCGGTGGTGGTAGTAGCAGCTGCGGTGGGGGGAGCAGCGGCGGCAGCAGTGGTTGTGGCGGCGGCGGTGGCGGCTGCGGGGGAGGCGGCGGCTAGGCCACCGCACAACGAACCCGAGCCGAGGTGGTATCCCACCTCGGCTCGGACGCTTTCTCAGTGCGCGGCTTCGGTTTCCGAGCGCAGCGCCTCTTCGATCTCGGCGACCCGGGCCGCGGGAATGCCCCACGGCCGCTCGACGCCGACCACGGTGTCGATATCCCACAGCACGCACTGCTCACCGGGTCGCGCGACCATCGACCACGCCACCACGGTGCGGCGCAGCTGTTCTGCGACGGGATCGGGGGTGCCGCCCTTGCCGGTGGCGAACCCGTCGCCGTCCGGGAAGTGATGCAGGAACTTGCCGTAGGCGTCGTGGCAGAACCGCTCGTACCGCTGCGTGCACAGGATCAGCCCGTGCCACGCCTCGTCGACCGAATGCGACGGCATCCCGATCACCTGACCGTCGCGCATGGCCGCCCCGCAGCACCGCAACCACTGGCGCAGACCGGTTTCCACCAGGTCGCGGGGCTGCCAGGGGCAGGTCTTGAAGACCGCCTCGGACAGTTCGAGCGAATCGACGGCCCGGTTCATCTCGTCGAGGCCGGGCCGTCGAAAGCGTTGCAGCAGCATGACTCACGGTACGTCGGCGGTCTGCTTACCGCGAGTGGCGCGCAGGCTCGTCAGGGTGACGGTCGCCAGCACCACCACGATCACCACCAGCGAGGTGGCGGTCGGGATGGTCGGCACGCCCGCCCAGACGCCGTGCGCCCAGTGCAGCACCAGCTTCACGCCGATGAAGGCGAGAATGATCGCCAGGCCGTACGCCAGGTGCACCAGTCGCGAGAGCGCGGCGTGCAGGACGAAATACAGTGCGCGCAAACCGAGTAGGGCGAAGGCGTTGGTGGCGAACACCAGGAACGGGTCGCCGGTGACGCCGTAGACGGCGGGCACCGAGTCGACGGCGAAGACCAGGTCGGTGGCCATGACGGCCGCGACCACCAGCGCCAGCGGGGTCAGGGCGCGGCGTCCGGCCTCCCGGACCGTCATGCGGGTGCCCCGGTAGTCGTCGGTGACCGGCATGAAGCGGCGCAGCAGTTTGACCGACCTCATCTCCGAGATGTCCACGGACTGTTCGTGTCCGCTCATGGCGTCGGAGAGCAGCTTCACCGCGGTGATCAGCAGGATGACGCCGAACAGCAGGAACGCCCAGTCCAGGGTGGCCAGGGCGGCCGCGCCGAGGGCGATGAAGATGCCGCGCAGCACCAGCGCGCCGGCGATGCCGTAGAGCAGGACGCGCTGGGCCAGGGCGGCCGGGACCGCGAAGGCGCTCAGCAGCAGCATGAACACGAACAGGTTGTCGACCGAGAGCGATTTCTCGAGCAGATAGCCGGTGAAGAATTCCACGCCGATCGTGGAACCGTTACTCGCCCAGAGGTATACGCCGAACGCGACCGGGAGGGCGATGTAGAAGACGGTCCAGCCGATCGCCTCGCGCATGGAGACTTCGTGCGGGCGGCGGGTCAGGGCGAAGTCGAGCACGAGCAGCGCCAGCACGACGCCGATGGTGCCCGCCCAGAGCCAGGGCGTGCCGATGGATTCGACGGCGGCGGAACTCGCCAGCAGGGATACGGAGGTACTCAAGACGGGTCTCCTCGAGCGCAGTCAAGTGGCTCGAGGTCTCCTTCACCCGTATTTCAGGGCAACCACCCGGGGCTCGCGATGGCGCGATCCGTATTGACCGGAATGATTCGTGGGAAGTACTCCCCTCGGGGGACAGGGTAGCCGAACCTTAACTCGGCTGTCCAGTTCGAGGGGATTGCCCTGGTCGACGCGCGGCTAGCGCGGCGTCAGCACCACCACCGCGAGCTGCCGCGTGGTCTTCTTCTGGTACTCGGCGTACCGCCCCTGGTTGACCTTGTCGACGATCGCGAAGCGCCGCGCGTAGTCCGGATCGTCCGGGTAGGTGGCCGTCGCGGTCACCGGGATCCGCTTGGTCCCGACCTGGATCTCGCACTCCGGCCGCGCCTTGACGTTTGCCAACCAGCCGGGTGGGCGCGATGATCCGCCGTTGGAGGCCGTCACCAGGTAGGCGTCCCCGTCCCGCCCGTAGGTGAGCGCCGTGGTCCGCTCCTGCCCCGTCTTCCTGCCGATGGTCCGCAGCAGCAACGTCGGGTTCCCGAACAGCAACCGGTGCCCCACCAGCCCGCGGCTGTTCTCGTACAACCACTGATGTCCCCGCAACACGTTCACGAAGAGCGAAGCCACAGCAACCTCCAATCCCTCGATCCGCCTACGACACACTAGGTTCCCCCGTGGCCGAGTAGGCAACGCCACACCCGAAGCGGTACCATCCCATCGCCCGCGGCTTCCGTCGCGGTCAGGGGCGGTAGCTCAGTCGGTTAGAGCCGTGGACTCATAATCCATTGGTCGTGGGTTCGAGCCCCACCCGCCCCACACACCCTATGCGTCGGTTTGCTCGGACTCTGTCGCTGACTATCGGTTGCTTACCTCTTGTGCGCGCCGCAGCGTCAGACTGCCGGTGCGCGTGAACGCGAAGTCCACGGGCGCTGGGTCCTCGCCTCCGACCGGTTCGGTGCGACCGCACCCCGGATTCCGGTCGATGCCTACGCGGGGCGCTCCTCGCCCTGCTCCGGTACCTCGCTCGGCGAGTACATGTCGTAGATGGTCAGAGCGGCGGCGAGGACGCGGGACTTGTTGGGGTCGGTCGGGTCGATCCCGGTGAGTTCACCGATGCGCCGCAGGCGGTAGGTGAGGGTGTTCGGGTGTACGTGCAGTGACTCGGACGCGAGCTTGCGGTGGGCCCCGAAGTGCAGATGGGCTTTGAGCGCCTCGAGCAGGTGCGGGGTGCGTGCCAGGGGAGTGATGAGCGCGGCGAGTCGATCACGCGAAGCGCCCGGGCGGGTGAGTTGGTATTCCAGCAGCAGGTCATCGATGCGGTAGCGGCCGGTCGGGCGGTCGAGCCGCCATGCGAGTATCGCGAGTTCGGTGACTTCCTCTGCGGCACCGGGGAGTTGATCGACCGCGACGGTGGTGGAGTCGGTCACTATCACCGGTTTGCCGCACTGTGTGGCCAGGTCGGCGGCGAGGTCGGTGTAGCGGTCCGTTCCGGTGGGGGCGTCGGAATGCTCGGGGAGCAGCGCGATTCCGGTGGTGCCGTCGAAGGTCAGCAGCGCGGTGCCGTTGCTGAGGGTTTCCAGCGCTCGATGCACGATCCGCATGCGCCGGCGCGCCAGCAGGTCCGCCGCCGGGCTCGGGTGCTCTTCCGGGGCGAGGTGGATGGCCAGCACCGTGTAGTGATCGGTGACGGGTGTGGCTGCGCGGGCGGATAATTCGGCGGTCGGCTGACCACGCAGCAGGGCCAGGCACAGTTCGCGGCGGGCTTCTCGTTCTGCGTTGTACACCGAGTGCTCGACCTCGGTGTACGCCTCCATCACCACGATGTTGATGTGCATGAGCAGCGCCAGCGCGCGGGCGGAGACCTCGACGAGCTGAGACATCTCCTCCGGCGTCGCGACCGCGGCCGCTTCGGACAGGACTGCCTGCGCCGAGCCGTGGATCGCCTCGATGAGGATCGACAGCGGAAAGCGGTCCTCGGCATGGCGTTCGGCGACGGGCGCGACGAACTCGGCGGTTTCCGCGCGGGTCAGGTCCCGGTTCTCGCCGAGCGCGAACAGCACCGCGCGCCCGCAGGCCTGGATGGCGGGCAGCACCTCGGCGGTGAAATGCCGTTCGGGCAGATCCCCGCCCGGTGTCGTCGCCCCGAGCCCGGCGTCCAGCATCCGTTGAGCGATCTGCGGCCACCGCGTGAGCAGGCGGATCGCCAGGGGAGTATCCGAGGTGGCGGGCGGTGTAGCGACAGACATGGCCGGAATTGTCGCCGACAGCAGTGCGCCGAACAATCGCCCAACTCCGGATCGGCGGGTTTTTGGCATCTGCGCCAACTTCGAGGCGCCGAAGTTCGTCGCTCAGCGGAGTGACTGGCACGAGCTGCTGATCCAGACTTTTCTGGCCACCTGAATTCGGAGATCCGGGTCACAGTTGGCGTCGCTCTACGGTCCGCGCCACAGGCCGGACAATCGGATGGGATTCAGTTGAAAATGTTTGCAACGAAGCAACATCGGCCCCGCGCGGCGGCGGTGCTCGCACTACTGGTGGGAGTGGCGGCCGCCCAGGTCGTCCACGGCACGACCGTCGCCGCGGAACCCGTCATCACCTCGGACCTGCAGTCCTTCGCCGATACGGTCACGGCGGGGCTCGATCCGGCACCGGACGGCCGCCAGCCCCGGGCGATCGCGGACTCCGGCAGCGGCTCGGGGTCGGGTAGCGGTTCCGGTTCGGGCAGTGGCTCGGGGTCGGGCAGCGGGTCCGGATCGGGCAGCGGCTCCGCCTACGGGCGCAGCACCGCGGCCGCCGCGGTCGGGCAGGGGCCCGAATTGACCGCTCCGCTGGCCGCTTTCGCGTACGGACTGCTCAACCCGAACATCGCCCCCGCGGGCGCGAACAAGTGGGACTGTAAACCCTCCGCCGTGCATCCCCGCCCGGTGGTGCTGCTGCACGGCACCTGGCTCAACGCCTTCGACACCTTCAGCTACCTGTCACCGCGGCTCGCGCGCGCCGGATTCTGCGTCTACGCACTCAACTTCGGCCGTTCCGGGCTGGTGGAGGGCGGTGGCTTCGGAGCGATACTGCCGGGCCGCTACGGCGTGGGGCCGATGGAGGAATCCTCCGCGCAGGTCGCCGACTTCATCGACAAGGTGCGCGCCGCGACCGGCTCGGACAAGGTGGACATCGTCGGACATTCCCAGGGTGGCACCGTGGCCAACCACTACGTCAAGTTCGACGGGGGCGCCGGCAAGATCGGCAAGCTGGTGACCTTCGGCGCCACTCATCACGGCACGTCGCTGCTGGGGATCGCGTCGCTCGGGCGCGCGATCAACAATCTCGGAATCGACATCCTCGGCTTCGTGGAACCGGTCGTCGGGATCTCGAACATCGAGCAGGTGGTGGGCTCGTCGTTCTACGCCAAACTCAACGCCGACGGGGACACGGTCGCGGGCGTGGACTACACCGCGGTGGGATCGCGCTACGACGAGGTCACCAACCCGTACGATCTGACATTCCTGCGGGCCGGGGAGGGCGCGAGCGTTCGCAACATCACCCTGCAGGACGGGTGCGAGCAGGACCTGTCCGATCACCTGACCCTCATGTACTCCCCGCGTGCGGCCTCCATCGCGCTGAACGCACTCGACCCGGTCGACCACGCGGAGCTCGCATGCACGTTCAACCCCTGGTTGATCGGTGGCGGCGGCACACTGTGAGGTCCCGATGACGAGCGCTCCGCCCGGTACGCCTGTCCGGACGGCACAGGCGGCCGAGCGGATCGCGGGCGAACTGTTGCGGACCGTCCCGCGTCGTGACCTGCGCGGCAACGTGATTCGCGAGGAGATCCGCGCGATCGTCGCCGAGTGCCTGGGACTGGTCACCAGCGACGGCGTGCCCCTGCACACCCGCATCGCGCGAATTCATCGGGCCGCCGCGCGCTGGGCGGCCATCGGCGTCCCGATCGACACCGTGCAGCGGCTGGTGCACCGGGGTTTTCGGCTGCATGTCAACGACCTCGAAGCCGAATCCACACGCCGCCACGATATTCGGCCCCTGCTGGACGGGTTGCACGCGGTGACCGCGACCGTGGCGAAGGCGTACATGGAAGCCGCCCCGGGCGCGCACGAGCGGCCCGCGCACCAGGTTGTCGCCCACGCGCTGCTGCACGGTTTCGACGCCGCACAGTTCACCCGCGAGCACGGCGCGGAGCTCACCGCGCAGTACACGGTGCTGGCCGTCGCCGCCGACCCCGCGGCGCGTGACTGGGTGTCCGCGCACGGGTTGCTGGCGACGCTGGCCGAACGGTTCGGGGAACCGGTGCCCGCGTTGCACAGTCCGCGCGGCGGGACCGTCTTGATACCGGGTCTGTTTCCGCTCGCGGACATTCGCGAACTCGTCGCGTGGACGACACTTAGCATTGTCGTGACGGTCGCCGACCGCGAGCGGATACCCAAGGCGGCCGAGGACGGCCACGAACTGCTCGACATGGTGCGGCGCGTCTACGGCACCTCCGGGGTGTACGGCTTCGACGATCTGGCGCTGGAATATCAGATCACCCGGCCCGGGCCCGCCCGCGATCATCTCGCGGCGATCCTGGATCCGCTCGCGGAGCACCCCGAACTGATGAACACCCTGCGGGTGCACACCGCCAACGACATGAGCCGCCGCCACACCGCGCGTGACCTGCGGGTGCACGAGAACACCGTCGACAACCGGCTCCGGCGCATCCACCAGCTGCTCGGACTCGATCCGCACAGCGCGGCGAGCATGTGGCAGTTGCGAGCGGCTCTGATCGCCAGGGACTACACCACGAATCGATAGGGAGTGCGGTGGATCGAGACCTTCGCGTGTCGACCATGCCGCGCAATCGGGGACGGCGTGGGGCCGAGAAGCAGCTCGGTCGAGACTCCCTCGCCATCACCCGCGTTCGGCCCATCGGACCGAGCTCCACCCACCGGTGAGCCCGTGGCCGCCGAATCCCACCGGCTCCCGATGAATCCTTTGCGCGGCCGAGCGCTCTTATGGGTGCTCGGGCCTCGAGGCTCGCGCGGAGCGAGAGGAAGATGATGACGGTTCTTGTTGTCGCCGGAGTGATCGCGGCCGTTGCGGTGTGCAGCTGTGTCGTCGTGCTGCGGAAGCGGAGGGGGTCCCGTGGGTAGCCGGGGTGTGGGGTGGCCCGCCGAGGAGATCGTGGCCGCGGCCCGGGACGGGGACGAGGGCGCCATCGTGGCGCTGGTGTCCGGCGCGCACCCGCATGTGCGGCGGTTCGCGTTCTCGCTGTGTGCCAGCAGCCAGGACGCGGAGGACGCGGCGCAGGACGCCATGATCGTGCTCTACCGGAAGATCGGGACGTTGCGGGCCACTACGGCGTTGGCCTCGTGGATGTTTCGGATCGTGCGGAACGAGTGTCTGCGGCGGGTGCGGGACGTGGGGCGGCGGAGCGAACGGGTCATCGAGCTCGCCGCCGCCTCGGCGGAGGACGACGTGCTCGGGCGGCTCGAGGTCGAGCGGGTGGCGGCCGCCATCTCGGCCCTGCCCGCGGACCAGCGGCGAGTGCTGATCATGCGGGACGTGCAGGGGCTGCCGGGGAGCGTCGTCGCGCAGTCGGTCGGACTCAGTACGGCGGCGATGAAGTCGCGGCTGCATCGGGCGCGGGCGGCGGTGCGAGCCGAGCTGAGCGGTCAGGGGGTGGGGGAGTGAGGGGCGCGGCCCACGCGGGTGCGCCGTCGTTCGCGAGCGCGTCCCTGACCGCGCACCTGGTTCGGGGAATCGTTGGATTCGGTTCGCTTGCAGCGTCATTCACGCTGATACCGGTTGCCGGCGTGGTCGCATTGCTCCTGTTGCCCGTGGGTGTGGTGGCACTGAAGGGCTGCCCGGCGTGCTGGGCTATCGGGCTGCTGCAGACGATCTCACGTGGCAGTTTGCAGCGATCCTGCTCGGACGGCGTCTGCCATCTGACCTCGCGGCCTGACGGATTCGGAATTCGCTACCCGGATAAAGGTTCGGGGGCGACGTCGCGGCCCGGCACCTGACCGCGCGGCCGGCGCGGATTCGGGAATTCGGCGCACCGGGTAGGGGATCGGGACGACGTGGCAGCGACCCAGCCCGGTTCCCCTGCGGGAGCTACTCGGCAGGGGGCCGGCACCGGGCCGAGCTCAGGGCACCTCGCTGATCCTGATGTGATTCCCCGCCGGATCGCGGAACGCGCAATCGCGAATCCCGTACGGCTGGTCGGTCGGCTCCTGGATCACCTCGGCGTCGGCGGCCACCAGGCGGTCGAACAGGGCGTCCACATCCTTCGTGGCGAGCACGACCGTCGCGTAGGTGCCCTTGGCCATCATCTCGGCGATCGTGCGGCGTTCCTCGTCGGTGATCCCGGGATCGGCGGCGGGGGGATGCAGGACTATCGCGGTCGAGGGCTGGCCGGGCGGGCCCACGGTCAGCCAGCGGAGGTCGCCGTACTTCACGTCATTGCGGACCTCGAAACCGAGGGCGTCGCGGTAGAAACCGAGCGACGCCTCGGGATCGGTGTGGGGTAGGAAACTCGAATGAATCGTGATGTCCATGGCATTCACCGTATGTCCGGGAGCTGGGGTTACTTGTTTCTGATCGGGCGAGTCACCTTTTTCGTGACACACGACGGCATTTCCGGGCCCGCGGGGGCGTGCCGGTCGCGATAGACGCTGGGCGGGACCCCGACCAGCTCGGTGAAACGGGTGCTGAAGGTGCCCAGCGACGAACAGCCCACGGCGAAGCAGACTTCCGTCACGCTCTGCTCGCCGCGGCGCAGCAGGGACATGGCGCGCTCGATGCGGCGGGTCATCAGGTAGCTGTAGACCGACTCGCCGTAGGCGGCCTTGAACTCGCGGCTCAGATGGCCGGCGGAGATGTGCGCGTCGCGCGCGAGGGCCTCGACGTTCAACGGCTGGGCGTACTCGCGGTCTATCCGGTCGCGGACCCGCCGCAGGCGCGTCAGCTCGCGCAGGCGTTGCTCCTCGGGGGATATGCCGCTCACCTGCGCGATCCTACCGGGACGGACCTTGCGGGCCCGTCCCGGCGCGGGTCAGCGCTTGCGCGCGGGCTTGCGGGCCGGGGCGCCGACATAGGCCGCCAGATGCTCACCGGTGAGCGTCGAGCGCGCCGCGACCAGGTCCGCCGGAGTGCCCTCGAAGACGATCTTGCCGCCGTCGTGGCCGGCGCCCGGGCCGAGGTCGATGATCCAGTCGGCGTGCGCCATGACCGCCTGGTGATGCTCGATCACGATCACCGACTTGCCCGCGTCCACCAAGCGGTCCAGCAGACCCAGCAGGTTCTCCACATCGGCCAGGTGCAGGCCCGTGGTCGGCTCGTCGAGCACGTAGACCCCGCCCTTGTCGCCCATGTGCGTGGCCAGCTTCAGGCGCTGGCGCTCACCGCCGGACAGGGTGGTCAGCGGCTGCCCGATGGTCAGGTAGCCCAGGCCCACATCCGAGAGCCGCTCCAGAATGGCATGCGCGGCAGGCAGTTTGGCTTCGCCGTCGCCGAAGAACTCCAGCGCCTCGGTGACCGGCATGGCCAGCACCTCGCTGATGTCCCGGCCGCCGAGCTTGTAGTCCAGCACCTCGGCCATGAAGCGTTTGCCCTCGCACACCTCGCACGGGGTCTCCACCCCCGCCATGATCGCCAGATCGGAGTAGATCACCCCCGCGCCGTTGCAATTGGGGCACGCGCCTTCGGAATTGGAGCTGAACAGCGCCGGTTTGACGTCGTTGGCCTTGGCGAACGCCTTGCGAATCGGTTCCAGCAGACCGGTGTACGTCGCCGGATTGCTGCGCCGCGAACCCTTGATCGCGGTCTGATCGACCGAGACCACGTTCTCATCCGCCGGGATGGAGCCGTGCACCAGCGAACTCTTGCCCGAACCCGCGACGCCGGTGATCACCACCAGCACCCCGAGCGGGATGTCGACGTCGACGTTCTGCAGGTTGTTGGCGTCGGCCTTGCGGATCTGCAACGCGCCCTTGGGCTTACGCAGGTTTTCCTTGACCGCCGCGCGGTCGTCGAAGTGCCGACCGGTGATGGTGTCACTGGAACGCAGGCCCTCGACGGTGCCCTCGAAGCACACGGTCCCGCCGCCCTTGCCCGCCCCGGGACCCAGATCCACCACGTGATCGGCGATGACGATCGTCTCGGGCTTGTGCTCGACGACCAGGACGGTGTTGCCCTTGTCCCGCAGGCGCAGCAGCAGCTCGTTCATGCGCTGGATGTCGTGCGGGTGCAGGCCCACGGTGGGCTCGTCGAAGATGTAGGTGACATCGGTGAGCGCGGAGCCCAGGTGCCGAATCATCTTGACGCGCTGGGCTTCACCACCGGACAGCGTGCCCGACGGCCGATCCAGCGACAGGTAGCCCAGGCCGATCTCCACGAAGGAGTCCAGCGTCTTGGACAGCGCCTCCAGCAGCGGCGCGACGGACGGTTCCTTCAGTGCCCGAACCCATTCCGCCAGATCGCTGATCTGCATGGCGCACGCGTCGGCGATGCTGATCTTCTTGATCTTCGACGAGCGCGCGCCCTCGGTGAGCCGGGTGCCGTGGCAGTCGGGGCACACGCTGAAGGCCACCGCGCGCTCCACGAACGCCCGGATGTGCGGCTGCAGCGCCTCTTTGTCCTTGGACAGGAACGACTTCTGGATCTTGGGGATCAGGCCCTCGTAGGTCAGGTTGACCCCGTCGACCTTGACCTTGACCGGCTCCTTGTAGAGGAAGTCGTTCATCTCGCGCTTGGTGAACTTGCGGATCGGCTTGTTCGGATCCACGAAGCCCGATTCGGCGTACACGCGCACGGTCCAGAAGCTGTCGGACTTCCAGCCGGGAATGGTGAAGGCGCCCTCGGCGAGGGATTTGGTGTCGTCGTAGAGCTGGGTCAGGTCGATGTCGGAGACCTTGCCGCGGCCCTCGCAGCGCGGGCACATACCGCCGACGATGCTGAAGCTGCGGCGCTCGCGCGTGGTGCGCCCGCCCTTCTCGATCGCCACCGCGCCCGCGCCGCTGATCGAGGCCACATTGAACGAGAACGCCTGCGGGGAGCCGATATGCGGCTTGCCGAGGCGGCTGAAGAGAATGCGCAGCATGGCGTTGGCGTCGGTGGCGGTGCCGACGGTGGAGCGCGGATCCGCGCCCAGGCGCTGCTGGTCCACGATGATCGCGGTGGTGATGCCGTCCAGCACGTCGACCTCGGGACGGGCCAGGGTGGGCATGAAGCCCTGCACGAAGGTGCTGTAGGTCTCGTTGATCAGGCGCTGCGACTCCGCGGCGATCGTGCTGAACACCAGCGAGCTCTTACCCGAGCCGGACACGCCGGTGAACACCGTCAGGCGGCGCTTGGGGATCTCGATGCTGATGTCTTTGAGATTGTTCACGCGCGCGCCGTGGACGCGGATCATGTCGTGGCTGTCGGCCAGGGGCAGCGCAGCCGTCTTCGTGGACCTGCTCATCGTCTCTCCATCCGTCTCGCGGGCCGCCTGCGCGGTCTCGTCGGAGTCGCCCGGCTCGATTCAACCATTCCGGAACCGGGCGCTTCGTCATCGACAACCGTAGGGGCGGGCGAGCGGGGGAGGCTTCTCGATTCCTGACCGGTCGGCCGCCTCGCGCGCGGGATCAGAGGACGGCTTGGGTCTGGGCTACCTTGGCGACCAGCTTGCCCTCGTCGTCGTGGATCTCGGTCTCCACCACGATGAACTTGCGGCCCGCGTGCAGTGGGCGGGCCGAGGCCGTGGCATGCCCGGACCGCAGCCCGCGCAGGAAATTGGTCTTGGACTCCACGGTCGTGGTGCCCTGCGCGCCCTCGGGCAGGTTCAGGTACGCGCACACCGCGGCGGTCGCGTCGGCCAGCGACATCAGGGCGCCGCCGTGCAGCGCGCCGCCGAGCGTGCACAGCGAGGCGTCCCAGGCCAGGCGGGCGCGCACGAGCTTCGCGTCGTGTTCGAGGACCTCGAGGCCGAGACGCTCGCTGAAGGGCATGGTGGCGAACAGCTGGGTGCCGACCGGATCGATTTCGCTCATGGATCGAGGGTGCCGCACGGTGAGCCCGTGGTCGATTACCCGCGAGGTAAAGCGGCGGCCTCCGGGGATCGCGGATAACACCGAAACGTCCGATTCTGCGAGACTCCCCGGGTGCGGGTAGGTGTGCTTGGTCCGGTTCAGGTGTGGACCGATGAGGGATCGCCGGTCGAGATCGGCGGGGTGCGGGTGCGCATGCTGCTGGCCAGGCTGGCGCTCGAAGCCGGTGGGACGGTGCCGGTCGGTGCGCTGATCGACGGGCTGTGGGGCGAGGATCCGCCCGCCGAGGCGGCGGGTGCGCTGCAGGCGCTGGTGTCCCGGCTGCGCAAGGCGCTGCGGGGGACCGGCGAGGTGGAACTGGCGGCCGGGGGCTACCGGCTGCCCGGGGTGCGGGTCGACGCCGCGGGCTTCGAGGAGCTGGTGCGGCGCGGGCGGCAGGAGCTGGCCGCGGGCCGGGCGGCCGCGGCCACGGCGGCGCTGACCGAAGCCCTGGCACTGTGGCGCGGGCCCGCCCTGGGCGACGTGCTGGACGCGCCGTTCACGGACGCGGTCGTGGCCCGGCTCGACGAGCTGCGCGCAGCGGCGCTCGAGGACCGCTTCGACGCCGAACTCCGGCTGGGCCGGCACGGCGCCGTGCTGGCCGACCTGGACGCCGCCGGGGCCGCACGTCCGCTGCGAGAACGGCTGGCCGCGTTGCGTATTCGCGCCCTCGCCGCGGCGGGACGGCAGTCCGACGCGCTGGCGGTCTACGAGGACATGCGCGAGCGGCTCGGCGAGGAGCTCGGCATCGATCCGTCGGCCGAGCTGCGCGACACCCACCTCGCGCTGTTGCGCGGGGAACTCGAAACACCGGCCGCCCGTAGGGAACCCACCGGGAGCGCGCTGCCGGCGCGGCTGACGAGTTTCATCGGCCGCGAGCGCGAACTGGCCGCCCTGGACGAGCAGCTCGCGACGTCCCGGCTCGTCACGCTGGTCGGTCCGGGCGGAGCGGGCAAGACCCGGCTCGCCCTCGAGGCCATGTCGAGGCGGGCCGGCGAGCCCGTGTTCTTCGTGCCCCTGGCCGAGGTCGGCACACCCGACCAGCTCGCCGACGCGGTCTCCGGCGCGCTGGAAGCCGCCGCGGGCGGAATGACCGGCGCGGGGGCCGCCCGGCTCACCGAACTGCTGGATGTCGGTGCGGCCGTGCTGGTTCTGGACAACTGCGAGCACGTGATCGCCGCGGCCGCCGAACTCGCCGCGCACCTGCTCGCCCGGCTGCCGCTGCTGCGCGTGCTGGCCACCAGCCGCGAGCCGCTGGCGATCGACGGCGAGACGCTGTGCCACCTGGGTCCCTTCCCGGTACCGGCGGCGACACTGGAAACCGAGGCGGCACAGCGCAACCCGGCGGTCCGGCTGTTCCTCGACCGCGCGACGGCGGTCCGGCCCGGCTTCACCCTCGACGAGCGGAACCTGCACCCGGTGCTGGAGATCTGCCGCCAACTCGACGGCATCCCACTGGCCTTGGAACTGGCCGCCGCCAAACTGCGCGCCATGAGCGTCGACCACATCGCCCACCGCCTGGACGACCGCTTCCGGCTACTCACCTCCGGCAGCAGAACCGCGCTCCCACGCCAGCGCACCCTGCTGGCCCTGGTGGAATGGAGCTGGGACCTGCTCGACGAACCGGAACAGCTGCTGGCCCGCAGGCTCTCCTACTTCCCCGCCGGCGCGACACTGGAAGCCCTGGAAGCGATCTGCGCCGACCCGGCCCTGCCCGCCGGCGACATCGTCTACCTCCTGGGCGCGCTGGTCGAGAAGTCCCTGGTCACCGTCACCGACGAGGAGAACCCGCGCTACCGGATGCTCGAAACCATCCGCGCCTACGCCGCCGAACACCTGGCCGCCGCGGGCGACGACCTCGCCCCCCGCTTCCGATCGCACTACCTGGCGATGGCCGAGACCACCGAGCCCCGCCTGCGCACCCGCGAACAACTCACCGCCATCGCCTTTTTCGACGCCGAGCACCCGAACCTGGCCTTCGCTCTGCGCTCGGCACTCGCCGCCGCGAGTGATTCCGGCAGCGGAAGTGCCGTGGGGCTGTCGGTGAATGCGGGTGGGGACGACGATCGCTCGGGTACGAACGGGGATCTCGCGCGCGGACGCGAGCCCGGCAGCACGGAAGCGGTGCCGTCCACTCCGGCCGCTGCGGTCGGGCGTGGCGCGCCGGGTGGGGCCGGATCCGCCAGGGTCGACGAGGTCGTGCGATTCACGCGGGCGTTGTTCTGGTACTGGGGGATTCGGGGGATGAGCAGCCAGTTCGAGAGCGCGGTGGGGGACGTGCTGGGGTTGGAGCTCGCGGAGGACGCGCGGGCGGCATTCCGGGTGATCCGGTTGATGGCGGGGGCGCCTACGGGGGAGGCGGGGGCGGTGCGGGCACTCATCGAGGACTGTGTGCGGACGGGGGCGCTCGAGTTTCATCCGGCGTTGCCGTCGTGGACCTCGCTGGTCGCCTCGGGCGCGGGGGAGCGGGAGCTGGCCGAACGGCAGCTCGAACTGGCGGTGGGATGGCCGGACCCGTGGGTGCGGGCCAGCGCGCACATGGCGCGGGACCTCGCGTTCACCGGGCGCGGGGAGCCCCGCGCGGGGGCCGTCGAGCGGCGGGAGGCGTTGCGGGCGTTCGAGATCACCGGGGACCGGTGGGGGCTGGGCGTGGTGCTGCTCGGGGTCGGGCGGGCGCACGGGCTCGCCGGGGCGCACGAGCAGGCCATCGCCGCCTTCGGCCGGGCGGTGGCGCTGGCCTCGGAGACGGGGATGGAGGACGATCTGTTCGTCAGCCGCTCCGAACTCGTGCACGCGCGCATGCGCGCCGGTGACCTGGAAGGCGCGAGCGCCGATATCGAAGCGGCACAGCGGCAATCGGAGGAACTGGGCCACGCGCGGCTGCGGGAGGTCCTCGGTTTCAGCCGCGCCGAAGCGTATCGGCGGGCGGGCGATGCCGAGCGCGCCGACGCCGAACTCGACCGGCTCGAACAGCGGATCGACCGGCTGCCGCTGCCCGAGAGCATGGCGGTCAATCGGATCGTGTTCGCCCGCACGGCCGTCCGCCTCACCGCCCGCGACCCGAAGCGGGCGCGCGAGCTGCTACCCGCCGTGATCACGGGCGCGTTCCACGTCGGTGACGTCGCCGCCGTCACCCAGGCCCAGGCCCACGCCGCCGAACTGCTGGCCGAACTGCTGTGCCAGGAGGGGGAATTCGCCGAGTCCGCCACGGCACTGGGCCTGAGCGAAGCCATTCGCGGTGAGTTCGACCACGGCGAACCCGAGATGCACACGCTCACCGCGGAACTGACTGCCCAGGTCGGCCCGGAATCGTTCCGTGTCGCGTACGACCTGGGCGCGAGCGAACCCCGCGACGAGGCGCTCGACCGGCTGGGCTCACACGCCCGAGGGTGAATCCGGAGCGCTGTGGGCTGTTCCGGTCGGGCACCGTGGCAGGTGCGGTCCTGCAGATCGCCCACACCCCGGCCCGGTACTGCCGTGCCCGCGACGCTCGTCCGGGCGAGCGCGGGGCACGTCATGTCGCCAAGTTGGTTCGGTGGCTCGTCGCGGCGCCGGATACGACGGGCAGTCGTGCTCTCCGTTGTCGCAGGGTGAATCCCGAGCGCGGAGCGGCGACCGTTCCTGTCCGCGAACGCGTCGATTCCCGGACGGGTGTGTCCGGGAACCGATGTGCGAGGAAGGTTTCCAGGTCGATCAGACGCGGGTGAACAGGCGACCGGCCAGGTCCAGGCCGGTGATCGCGCCCGTCGTGTCGCGGCTGAAGTAGCCGCGCTGGCCCTTGAACGAGCCCTCGGTGATGACGTACTCGTCACCGTCGCCCGGCAGCAGGCCGAAGGGGAAGGGCGGATGATCCTGGGGGAGATCGGTATCGGCGGCGGCGCGGATCTCCGGCTTGATCCGGCATTCCAGGGACAGGCCAGTGCCGTCGGTCAGCACCGTCATCGTCATCGCGTCGATGTCGTAGGTGCCCAGCAATTCTCCCGCGCGATCCGCGTCGAACGGCAGCGGCTCGGGATCACCGTCGACCAGGCCCAGGTAGTGCTCCAGCGCCCAGCGCACCACCGCCTGATTGGACGGGATCCCGTCGGGGCTCGCGTTCGACAGGACGATGATCGCGAAATCGTGCTCGGGGACCAGCAGCAATTCGGCGAACTGGCCGAAGGCCGAACCGCCGTGACCGAAGGTGGCCGCGCCGCCGATCTCGCGCAGGAACCAGCAGCGGCCGATGGCGTCACCGAGGCTGCTGGCCCGCAATTCCACGGTGGGGCTGCGCATCTCACGCAGCACCTCGGCGGGCAGAACCATCTCGCCCGACTCGGCCCGGCCGTCCCCGAGCTGGAAACGGGCCCAGCGCAGCTGTTCCGCCACCGAGGAGACCAGCCCGCCGCCGGGGTTGTTGGCGCGGGTCCCGGTCCAGGTGCGCGACACCGACAGCACACCGTTCTCGTCCCGTTCGTGCCCGGCCGCGAACCGCCGCGTCATGATGGCGTCGCGGTCGTAGCCGCTGTGCGCCAGGCCGACCGGATCCAGCACCAGCCGGGTGATGGCCTGCTCGAAGGTGAGCCCGGTGACCTTCTCGACGACCCGGCCCAGCAGATTGAACCCGGCCTGGCTGTAGGACGCCCGCGCCCCCGGCGCAGCGATGAGCGGGATGTCGACCAGCCGCGCCACGAACTCCGCCAGCGCGTCGTCGCCGGCGCCGGTGTCGTTGATCAGGCTCCAATCCAGTCCGGACGTGTGGTTGAGCAGCTGGTCGACGGTGATCGCGGCGGCATGCGCCGGGTCGCTGAGCGTGAACTCCGGGACGTACCGCTGGACCGGCGCGGCCGGGTCGATCCGGCCCTCGGCGACCAGGCGCATCACCGCGGTAGCCGTGACGCTCTTGCTCGTCGAGCCGATGGTGAACAGCGTGTCCCGATCCACCGGCAGCGGGTTCTCGATGCTGGTCACGCCGTACTCGGCGAAGATCTCGCGGCCGCCGGCCCACACGCCGACGGTCATGCCCGGGATCCCGAACTCGGTGGCGGTGGCCTCGAGCATCTTCGACAGCGCGCTATCCGACATTGCCTTACCTCTTCCGTGGCTGGTGTCCGTGCGGCTCGTGTTCGGGCCGCTCATCCGGTGTGAGACCACGGTCGCCGGGCGCGCTGACAACGCGCCGACAGGTCGCTGACAGGCCGGGGAGCGCCGGTAATCCGGGCCCTGACCGGGACCTCTCAGGTGTCACTAAGTATCAGGTCAGCAAACCATCAGTAAACTGCGGCAGGGTAGGTGACCTCGATACTTCAGCTCGAAAACATGACTTCTACCGAGGAGATAGACCGCGTGCGTGCAAAGAGGATCTGGGGCGGCGCGGCAATGGCGTTGGCCGCAACTGTTCTGCTACCGATCGCTGCGGGCACCGCCGGCGCAGCACCCGCGCCGCCGACCGCCGAAGTGTCCGCGAACGGCTCCAGGATCGTCTCCACCACGACCGTCGACGACCGCACCCTGCGGCTGCAGGTCTACTCCGCCTCGATGGACAAGAACATCGAGGTCGACGTCCAGCGCGCCGCCGACACCTCCGCACCGCGCCCGGTGCTGTACCTGCTCAACGGCGCGGGCGGCGGCGAGGACACCGCCACCTGGCAGAAGCAGACCGACGCGCTGAACTTCCTGCGCGACAAGGACGTCGAAGTGGTGCAGCCGATCGGCGGTGCGTTCAGCTACTACACCGATTGGCGCGCCGAGGATCCCAACCTCGGGGTCAACAAGAGGAAGACCTTCCTCACCCGAGAGTTGCCGCCGCTCATCGACGGCGCGCTGAACACCAACGGCCGCAACGCCATCGCCGGTCTGTCCATGGCCGGCACGTCGGTGCTGCAACTACCCATCGCGGCGCCGGGGCTGTACAGATCCGTTGCCGCGTACAGCGGTTGCGCGCAGATCAGCGATCCCCTCGGCTACAACTTCGTCAATCTCGTGGTCGCCGCGGGCGGCGGCAACACGATGAACATGTACGGCCCCAGGGACGATCCGATGTGGGCCGAGAACGATCCGTACGTGCACGCCGATCAGCTGCGCGGACTCGACCTGTACATCTCCAGCGGCACCGGCCTGCCCGGCCCGTGGGACACCCTCGACGGTCCGCACACCCTGCCCGGGGTCGGCGGTCTGGTGAATCAGACGACCCTCGGCGGTGCGCTGGAGGCCGCCACCAACTACTGCACCCGGAACATGCAGGTCAAGCTCGATCAGCTGGGCATCCCGGCTACCTTCGACTTCCCGCCCTACGGCACCCACTCGTGGGGGTACTGGCAGGACGAGCTGAAGAAGTCGTGGCCCGTGCTGGCCTCGGGGCTGGGCCTGCCCGCCTGATCGCGGAGCCGCCCGGACGGGCGGCGGCCGCGTCGACGGCGCTTATCGGGTGAGTTCGAAGCTCGGGTAGCCGCTGTCCCGCTCGGTGTCGCAGAAGCGGCGGTAGTTGCCGAATCCGCCGATGTAGGGCATGAACACGCGCTTCTTGCCCTCCACGTTCGCGCCCATGTACCAGGAGTTGGCGCGCACGAACAGCGTGCCCTCGGCGACCTCCATGAGGTGATCGGTCCAGGTCGCGGCGGCCTCCGCGCGCGCGTCGGCCTGCCGGATGCCCTGCGCCCCACAGTATTCGACGAGCGCGAGCACCCAGTCGAGCTGCTGTTCCGAGTGCAGCACCATGTTCGCCATGACCGACGGCGTCCCGACGCTGTTGATGCTGAACATGTTCGGGAAGCCGTGAATGCCGAAGCCCAGGTAGGTGACCGGGCCGTCGGCCCAGGTGTCGGCGAGCTTCGTGCCCCGCGCGCCGGTGATGTCGATGCGCAGCAGCGCGCCGGTCATGGCGTCGAATCCGGTGGCGTAGACCAGGGTGTCGATCTCCACGAACTTGTCCGCGGTGCGGATGCCGGTGGGGGTGATCTCCTCGATCGGCTCGCGCCGCAGGTTCACCAGTGACACGTTCGGCCGGTTGAACATCTCGTAGTAGCCGGAGTCGGTGCAGATGCGCTTGGTGCCGATCGGGTGATCGGTGGGGATCAGGTCGTCCGCGACGGACTGGTCGTCGATCTTCGCGCGAATCTTGGCCACCGCGAACTCGCGCACCAGCTCGTTGGCCGTGATATCGCTGTTCTGGTCCGGGAACACCTTGTTGAACAGCACGCCGCCGCCGTTCCAGCGGTCCTCCATGGCCTGCTCGCGCTCGGCGGCCGACAGCTCCAGCGCCTTGGTGGTCAGGCTCGGATGCGGGGTCGCGGCCGGGGCGTAGTAGGACTTCTCGCGCCGCGCCGGGTAGGTGGCGCGAATCTGCTCCTGCTCCTGCACGGTCCAGGGCCGATTCGGCACGGGCACACTGAAGTTCGGGGAGCGCTGCACCACCGTCAGCGCCTGCGCCTCGCGGGCGATGATGGGCGAGATCTGGATGCCCGAGGAGCCGGTGCCGATGACCGCCACCCGCTTGCCCTCGAAGGACACGCCCTCCTCGGGCCAGCGCGCGGTGAAGAACTCTTCCCCGGCAAAGGTTTCCACGCCCGGGATGTTCGGCTTGATGGGGGCCGAGAGGCAGCCGGTCGCGAAAACCACGAAGCGGGAACGGAACTGCGATCCGTCGGCGGTGCGCACGGTCCAGATGCCGGACTCGTCATCGAAAGCCGCCGCGGTCACGGTCTGTTCGAAACGGTAGTGCCTGCGCAGGTCGAATCGCTCGGCCACGTGGTGGATGTAGGCCAGGATCTCCGGCTGCGCCGCGAAGCGCTCGGTCCAGGTCCAGCTCTGCTGGAGTTCGGCGTCGAAGGAGTAGGAGTAGTCCACGCTCTCGACGTCGCAGCGCGCGCCCGGGTAGCGGTTCCAGAACCAGGTGCCGCCGACGTCGGCGCCGGTTTCCAGGCCGAGCACGTTCAGGCCGGCCCGGGCCGCCCGGTGAACGCCGTAGAGCCCGGCGAAACCGGCCCCGATGATGATCACATCGTGGTGATCGGCCTGCGCTGCGCTGGCATGCATGCGTGCCCTCTCGACTTCTGCTGGAACTATTTCGATTAGGCATATCGTCGGCGCTGGGCGGGGCGGTCGCGAGCACGCGTCCCACTGAACAGGAGAGCGCGCGGATCCGAGGCCGCAGCGCACGCCCTGCCGGGTGGGCGTCCGGCGGTTATCCTCGCGGTATGCGGCGCGGAACGGCGATCTGGACGATGATCGCGCTCGCAGCCGTCGCGCTCACCGCGTGCGGTGGAGCGGATCCGGCGGAACCGGGGTCCACGGTCGCGGCGACCGAATCCGCCGGAGCCCCCGACCTCGATCCCGTGACCGGCCTGCCGCCGTGCGGCGACATCGGTTCGGCCGCAATATCTTCCGACTGCGTGCTGCGCGGTCGCGACGGCACCGGTCTCGTGTTCGAGGTGCGCTACGCCGCGAACGGATCGAGCAGCGTCACCACCGTCATCGTGCGCGACGAGGACGGCGAACAGGTGCAGACCATCACCGAGCGGGGCTGGCGGACGACGGCCGGGGCGCGATTGCGCGACCTCGACGGCGACGGCCGCGACGAGCTGATCATTCCGCTCTTCCTGGCCACCGCGAACGCCGCGTACGCCGTCCACCACGCGGGGAACGGGTCGCTCGAGTACCGGCGGGCGGGCCAGCTCCGCGGAATCGGCATCGACACCTCCGAATCCGGCTACACCGTCGCCTCCGCGCACGCCGGATACGCCGCCTGGGACATCCAGTTCTGGACCTTCGTGCGGGACCGGCTGCACGCGGTCGTCACCGCGCGGGTGCGGCCCATCGAGGGCGGGGACGGCAAGGTGGCCGGAACCACCTGCGCCGTAGTCGATTCCGGCGGACTGACCGAGACCGGGCTGAGCGCGAGCGCGGCCACGGCGCTGTTCTGCGCCGAGCCGGCCGTCGTTCGCGTCATGCGGAACTGAGCCGGCGCATCGTGCGCGCGGATGACGAACCGCCGCGCGCGTCATCCCGGGGGATCGGTACCCCTACGTAGTCGCACCCGGAAATCTCGGTGGAAATCCGGATACCGCGCGGCGGTTCGGAAGCGCAGGATGAATGCAGGTCAGCGACCCGGCTTCCCATATCGTCGGCGCAACCACTCGGCATAGTCGAACGACACCGCCTCGCCATCGTCGTCGAGGCACAGCGCAGCGTCGCGCACTCGTCGGACGACACGGCCGATGGGCGGCACCGGCACGGGGAGCAGGGACTGTCCCAGCGCGGTCCGCCGCGCGGCGGCCAGCTCGGTCAGCGACTGCACGCTCGGGCCGCCGATATCGCGGACCCGGCCGGACGGCCCCGCCTCGACCGCATCGGCCAGGCGGGCCGCCACGGCCACCACGTCGACGGGCTGGAACAGCAGCGCGCCGCGCGGGGCCAGGCGGAACTTCGCCGCACCGGCCAGAATTTCATCGATTAGCTCGTGAAACTGCGTGGCGCGCAACAGCGTCCACGGCACGGGCGCGTGGGTGACCACTCGCTCCTGCGCGGTCTTGGTGCGGTAGTAGCTGAACGGCACCCGTTCGCAGCCGACGATGGAGATCTCCACGTGATGGCCGACCCGCGCGCGCTCCTCGGCCGCGAGCAGGGTCCGCACGCCGTCCACCAGCACCCGGTCACTGCGCAGACCGCGATGACTGGCCGCGTTCACCACGGCCGACACGCCCTGCAGGGCCGCGTCCAGGCCCGCGCCGGTCACCAGATCCACCGGGTGGTGCACGGTTCCGGCCACCGGATCCCGCGGCGCCGAGCGGGACAGCACCCGCACCGTGTGCCCCCTGGCCGCCAGATCCCGCACCACCGGCGTACCGAGCGTTCCCGTCCCGCCGAGCACCGCAACCTGCATGTCGTTCCCCTCTCCGAGCTGCTCCCCAGGACGCTAGGGCCGTTTCGGCTGCCCCTCAACATGATTGATCACTCGCTGTACGATTCCCCACATTCGTCCGCTCCCCGCGCGCCGGGCTCGTCCCGTCACGCGCTCGCCGCGCACTTCGTGCGGGTCAGATGCGGGCGCCCTTCACGCGATTGCACGCGCGGCACAGGATCTGGAGGTTCGGGGCGCTGGTCGCGCCGCCGCGGCTGAGCGGGATGATGTGGTCGAACTCCAGGTAGTGGCTGTCGCCGCACTCGACGCACTTGCCGCCGTCGCGCTGCCAGACCTGGGCCTTGACCTCCTGCGGAATGGTGCGGGTGTCCAGCTTGCCCGGGGTCAGGGCCAGGCGTTTGGCCACCCGCAGCGCGCCCTCGAGGGTCGCGGCCACATGGTGCGGGTCGGCGACCTCGAAGACCGCGCCGCCGCGCGCCGAGGTGGCGGCGACCACCACCGTGCCGTGCTCGGCCGTCACCGAAACCACACGGGACCACAGCATTTCGGTGCCGGTGTCGGCGCCGGTGAAGCGCAGCTTCTTGTTGCTGCACAGCAATCTGCCCTCGGTGTGCTTCGGGCCGCGGGCCAGCTGGCGGATGTGGATGGCGGGGACGTTGAGGTGCAGGGTTTCGGCCGGGTCCAGGTGCAGGCCGGTCGCGCTCACGGTCGGGAGTTCGCCGTCGCGCAGCCGGGTCAGCGTGCGCACGCGCTGCATGCGCCGGCGCAGATCCTCGATCAGCGGGCCGGTCAGGGCCAGGGTGGCAACCGTGTCGTCGAAATCGTCCATCTCGGCCTGATCGACCCTGCCGTCGGCGAAGGCGAAGGCCACCAGGCGTTCCACGTGATCGTGGGCCTGGGGGCGCAGCAGGGTCAGGGCCTGGGCGCGGTCGATGCGCTGGAAGCGCAGGGCCGTGAACAGCGCCTCCCAGTCGTCACCGTGCGGGCCGACCGTGCGCAGGGCGCGTTCGGCGCGGCCGCGCCAGCCGGACAGGTACGCCTCGACCTCGGTCGCGCACTCGCGGCAGGGGGCGGGCGCGCCGAAGAAGCGGCGGCGGCGCGGCCGGCCGCAGCGCGCGCAGTGCTTGGCGTCGCCGGGCGGGCGCGGTCGGGTGGCGTCGGTCCACTCCGTGCCGTCCCACCAGCGCAGGCGCGCGGGGGCGTCCGGGTGCGGATGCCAGTCGGCGCGTTCGGGATTCGGCGGGCGGACCGGCGGGACCGGACGGGTCTCGCGCTCGAGGGAGAAACCGCGGCGGGGGACGGTGGGCAGGGGAGCCGGTTGGCGCACGGCCGTCGCCGACGCGGCGCCGGTGCGCTGGGCGGTGCCGGCCGATCGCGCCGCGGCGTGCAGCTCGGCAGCGCCGGTGTGCTGGGTCGCGGCGGCGCGCGGGGTACCGGCCAGGGGGGAACCGGCCGCTGCGCCGGGCCGCTGTGCGCCGCCCGGTTGCGTGGCGGACTCGCGGTTCACCGCGTCGCGCGCGGACCGGTCCGATGTCGCCGGATCATCCACCCGCACACCGAATTCGCCGACGAGACCGGCCAAACCGACCGCCCAGCCCTGTCCGACCGCACGGAACCGCCAGGTGTCCTCGCGGCGGTAGAACTCGCCGAACATCATGGCCCGCACGGACTCCGCGTCCGATACCTCGAACCAGGCGACCGGGCGACTGTGGTCGAAGACGGTGAGAATCAGGCCGGGGACGTCGCCGAACGCGCCGGCGTCCAGCGAGCCGGTGAGCACGATCCGATCCACCTCGGATTCGGTGCGCGGCAGCGAGACCGACAGCCGCGCGGTGCCCGGCGCGGGCTCCTGATCCAGGGTGACCGCCTGCGAGGGGTGTCTGGGCGCGTTGAAGAAGATGAAATCACGATCCGAGCGCACCCGGCCGTCCCGGGCGAGCAGTAAGGCGTGCGCATCCACCTCGTGATCGGATTGCCACGAAAGGACAACCGTCAGAAGCGATGTCGGAACAGGCGCATGGCCACCCTTGGTCAGTTTCATCGACCACGAACTATGCCATGCGACTACGACAGGAAATCCGCCCGGGAAAACGCCCGGTCGCGAACCTGATCCCGTTTCGCCCCGGCCTGCGGCACAGTGGATACATGACCGATCCCAAGGGGTCCGCCCGCAAGCCCCAGCCCCAGCGGGCCAAATCCGGCGCCCCGCGCGTCCCCAACCCCGCGGACATCCTCGCCGCCGCCCAGGCCGCGGTCGAGGCGGCCCAGGCCGCCGCCGGCCAGGCCCTCGACTCCGCCCAGGTCACCGCCACCTCGGCCTTCGACACCGCGGTCCGCCTGCCTCCGGCCTCGATCCAACTGGCCGCCCAGCTCCCCGACCTGATCGAGAACCTCACCGTCGCGGTGAACCGCCTGAACTCCACGATCGACCGCCTCGACCGCACGCTGGCCCTGGCCGAACCCGCCTTCGTGGCCTACGACAAGCTTCTGATCCGCCTGGAGTCGCTCACGGCCCTCGGCGAGGAGGTCCTGACCCGCCTGGACAAGCTCCCCGGCGTCTCCTTCCTGGCCCGCCTCACCGGCCGCGAGAGCACCCCACCGGCCGAACCCGAATCGCCCCCGCGCGGGCGGCGCACCTAGCGTCGGGCGGTCGTCGCCGCTGACCGCTCCACCCGTGGCCCGGGCGAGAACGCGATCCGCTCGATACCGGTGGCGTGCCCGGCGGGTCAGGCCGAGGGCAGGGGAGCGGACGGGGGAACGCCGAGGTGGGGGAGGGCGCGCAGGGCGGCGGCGGCCTTCCAGACCATCTCCTGGTACTCGGCCTCGGGGTCGGAGTCCAGGACCACCGCGCCGCCCGCGCCCACGCGCCAGCGGCCGTCGTGGCGGACCGCGGTGCGGATGACGATGTTCAGGTCGGCGGTGCCGCCGAGGCCGAGGAACCCGATCGTGCCGGAGTAGACGCCGCGCGCCTCGGTCTCCAGGGCGTCGATGATCTCCATCGTGCGGAGCTTGGGGGCGCCGGTCATCGAGCCGCCGGGAAAGCAGGCGCGCAGGCAGTCGATCACGTCGAGATCGGGGCGCAGGCGGCCGCGCACGGTCGAGACCAGTTGGTGCAGCGTCGTATACGTCTCCACGGCCATCAGATGGGGCACGTGGACCGAGCCGACCTCGCAGACGCGGCCCAGATCGTTGCGGAGCAGATCCACGATCATGAGGTTCTCGGCGCGGGTCTTGGGATCGCGTGCCAGATCGGCGGCCAGGCGCTCGTCCAGCTCGGGGGTGTCACCGCGCGGGGCGGTGCCCTTGATGGGCTTGCTCTCGACCGTGCGGGTGCGGTCGATCTTGAGGAACCGTTCGGGGGAGGAACACGCCACCTCCAGCTCGCCGAAACGCAGGAACGCCGCGTAGGGCGCGGGATTACAGCGGCGCAGCGTCCGATACACGCTCAGGCCGTCGCTGCTCGCGGGTAGGTACGCGCCGTCGGTGATGCAGATCTCGTATGACTCGCCCGCCAGCAACTGCCGTCTGCACTCGCGCACGTCGGCGAGGTAGCGGTCCCGGCCGCGCGTCAGCAGCGGGGCGACCGTCGCCTCGTCGGCGCGTAACCGTAGCTCCGGGGGATTCTCCCAGGTTCGCAACGGGGCGATGGTGGCGCGCGTGGTCGCGAGCCAATCCTGCGCGGCGGCAACGTCATCGGGGTAGGCCAGGGCCAGCAGATAGGTGCGGCCCGCCTCGTGATCGACCACGACGAGCCGATCGGCGAAGAGCCACTGCGCATCCGGGGTATCCGCCCGATGCGCGGCCGTCGCGCCACAGTCCGCCTTCATCTCGTAGCCCAGGTAGCCGACGTACCCGCCGGCGAAATCGAATGGCACCGCCGGGAATTGGATCTGCCGCCGCTTCAGCTCACCGGACAGGTAGTCCAGCACGCCGCCCGGCACCGTCCGCAGGCCCGCCGCCGACTCGATCTCCACGTGGCCCGCGCCGACCCGGTACCGCACCAGCTCCGCCAGCGGGCCCGAACCGTCCCCGAGGAAGGAGAAGCGGTCCAGCCCCGGCTCGACGTGCTCGCTGTCCAGCCAGAACGCGCCGGGCGAATCGCGATACAGCCGCTCGAACACCGCCTCGGCGTCGACGGCCCGCTCGATCACCTCCTGCAGCACGCGGTAGACGATCGGCTCGCCGTCGCCGTGCGGCGGCGAAACCCGGTGCTGGGGAACAGCGTTCACGCCGACCGGCGGGCGGGATCTATGGTTCGTCCGCTGATGCGCGCGGGTCAGCTCCGCGAAATTGCGCAGCAGCGCCGCGCCGAACTCGCTGGCGACCGATTCGGGATGGAACTGCACACCCCACTGCGGGCGGGTCCGATGCCGGACGCCCATGATCACCCCGTCCGCGGCGGTGGCCGTCACCTCCAGCACGTCGGGCAGCGGCCGGGCGGCGCACAGCGAGTGATAGCGGACCGCCGTGAAATCCTGTGGCACACCGGCGAACAACCCCAGCCCGTCGTGGGTGATGCGATCGGGAAACCCGTGCCGGGCGTGCGGCGCGGTCACGACCAAGCCGCCCGCCGCGATCACCAGACCCTGATGGCCCAGGCACACCCCGAGCAACGGCAGGTCCGACTCCGCGAGGAGCGCGGCCGAGATGCCGAAATCACGCGGCACATCGGGCCGCCCGGGCCCGGGGGAGATCACCACGTTGTCGAAGGAGTCCAGGTTCAGCGCGGACACATCGCGCACCTCGTCGTTGCGCACGACCACGGGTTCGACCCCGTTCACCTCACTGATCAGCTGATACAGGTTGTAGGTGAACGAGTCGTAGTTGTCGATCAGCAGCGTGCGCATTTGACCGGTTACCTTACGCCACAGCCACCCGCTCACCCCGCTCCGACCTGCGTGAACGAGGCCGCCGCCACTAGTGCTGGCGGGTGCCTTCAGTTTCACTGGACAGCTGCGGCACAATGTGGGACATGTCTGAAGTGCAGCCGGTCGACGTGGATCGTGACCTCGTGGATTTCGAGGTCGTCGGTAAGTGGATGGATGAACAGGGCCTGACATCGGGCGAATTCGAGAAGGTGACCCCGCTCGGCGGCGGCACGCAGAACATCATGCTGCGCTTCACCCGCGGCGACCGCGACTACGTGCTGCGGCGCGGTCCCAAACACCTGCGGGCCGCCAGCAACAACGTCATCCGCCGCGAATCACGCATTCTCGGCGCGCTGGACGGCACCGGCATCCGCGCGCCCAAGGTGATCGCCGCGCAGGACGACGACGCGCTGATCGGCGCCGCCTTCTACCTCATGGAACCGATCACCGGCTTCAACCCGCAGAACGAGCTGCCCCCGCTGCACGCCGGCGACGCCGAGGTGCGGCGGCAGATGGGCCTGTCCGCGGTGGAGGCCATCGCGCGCCTCGGCTCGCTCGACCACGAAGCCCTCGGGCTGGCCGATTACGGTAAGCCCGAGGGCTTCCTGGAACGACAGGTACCGCGCTGGCTCAAGGAACTCGAGTCCTACAGCGTCAACGAGGGCTACCCCGGACCGGAGATCCCGGGCCTCGAGCGCGTCGGGGAATGGCTCGACCGCAACCGGCCCACGCACTGGCGGCCCGGCATCCTGCACGGCGACTGCCATCTCGCGAACATGATGTTCTCCTTCGACGGCCCGCAGGTCGCGGCCATGGTCGACTGGGAGATGTCCACCATCGGCGATCCGCTGCTGGATCTGGGCTGGCAGATCGCCACCCGCCCGGAGCCCGGCACCACCGGCGCGGCGCTCATCGGCACGCTCGGCGCGGTCGGCGGGCTGCCCACCGCGGAGGAGATGATCGCGCACTACGGCGAGTTCTCCGATCGGGATCTGAGCCACATGCCCTGGTACACCGTGCTGGCGTGTTTCAAGCTCGGCATCGTGCTCGAGGGGACGCACGCGCGGGCGTGTGCGGGCAAGGCGTCCAAGGATGTCGGTGACTTCCTGCACGCGATCACGCTCGAGCTGTTCGGCAAGGCGCAGCAGTTGATGGAGTGAGGTGCCCGGCCCGCGCTCGGCTCGTCCGGGGCGGGCCGGCTCGTCCGGCGGTCGTGCGCGTCGCCGAGGGTGCCCTGTGCGTGGTTGTCGTAATCTTGGTGCGGCCTGGCTGGATATTGGTGGACGGCTAAATAATGCCACGCTAGGTTGTTGTCCATGTCGATCGTTCCTGATACCAAAGACTGGACCTGGGTCCTCGAACGCGCCTGCGCCGAATGCGGCTTCGACCCCGAGGCCGTCGCCTTCGATGCTGTCCCGGGCCTGGTGCGCGGGAGCGCCGAGCGGCTGGCGGCGGCGCTGGACCGGCCGGACGCGACCGTGCGGCCCGACGATTCGACCTGGTCTGCCCTGGAATACGCCGCGCACGTGCGCGACGTGTGCCGGATCTTCGAGCACCGGCTCGACATCACCCGGACCGGCGGACCGCGCCCGGGGCCGGTCATCGGCGGCTACGACCCGTCGGTGGCGGTCGACACCGGAATCCCCCTGTTCGCCAACTGGGATCAGGACGCCACCGCCGTGGCGGAGAACTACGGCGCGCAGGCGCCCGCCGCCGTCGCGGCCGAACTGCGGGCGGTGGCCGAAACGGCCGCCCGCGCTTTCGAATTCGTGCCGGCGGCCGAGCGTGACCGGGAAGCGCGGCGCGGCAACGGTTCCCGGTTCACCGTCGAGACCCTGGCGCGGTACTTCGCCCACGACCTCGTGCATCACGTCCACGATGTGGAAAAGGTTGGCGCCGAACGGGTCTGACGATCGGATCGGATCCGGCTAGGCGGCGGGTTCCTGCTGCGTGGTGCAGTGGATGCCGCCACCGCCGGCGGCGATGCCGTCGATGTTGACCTGCACGACCTGCCGGTCCGGGTACAGCCGGGCCAGGGTGGCGCGAGCGGCCTCGTCGGCCTCAGCGTCCCCGAACTCCGGGGCGATGACCGCGCCGTTGCACACGTAGTAGTTGATGTACCCGGCCGCGAAATCGTCGTTGGCGAATTCCTCGCGAACGTCGACGGGCGCCTCGAGCACCTCGACCTCGAGCGGGTTGCCGTGCACATCGGTCGCCGCCCGCAGGATGTCGAGGTGCTTGCGGGTGACCGCGTAGTCGAAGGAATCCGGGTCGTTGTCCAGCCCGGCCACCACCACGCCCGGACGGACGAAACGGGCGTAGAAATCGGTGTGCCCGTCGGTGATGTCGCGGCCCGCGATACCCGGTAGCCAGATCACCTTCTCGATGCCGAGCAGCCGGTACAGCTCCTCCTCGACATCGGCCTTCTTCCAGCCGGGATTGCGATTGCTGTTCAGCACACAGCTTTCGGTGATGATGGCGGTGCCCTCGCCGTCGACCTCGAGGCCGCCGCCCTCGAGCACCAGCTCGGTGTGCAGCAGTTCCGCGCCGGCGCGGGCGGCGACGATCGACGCGACCTGCGCGTCGCTGTCGTAATCCTGCTTCTCGCCCCAGCCGTTGAAATTGAAGTCGACCGCGGCGCGACCCGCGCCGAGGACGAACACCGGGCCGGTGTCGCGCATCCACAGGTCGTCGAGCGGGGCCTCGATCAGCTCCACGTCCGGGCCGACGAGACCCCGGGCGAGGTCCTTCTCCGCGGGCCGGACCAGCATGGAGACCGGCTCGAAACGCACGATGGCCCGCGCGATGGCGCCCAGCGCGCGCTGGGTCTCCGGCACCAGCTCCGCACCCCAGATGCCGGCGCTCGCGCCGAACGCCATCCAGGTGCGGGCGTGCGGATCGCCCTCCTCGGGCATGAGCCAGGCGCGATCGTCGTCCGGGTCGATCGGCTTCGTGCCGGGTTGCCCGCCCGGGTCGTCACCGCACGCGGCCGCGAGCACGCCGCCCAGAACGACGGTGCAGGCCTGCATGAATCGACGTCGTCGCATGGCGAAGCTCCTTGGTTCGCGGGCTTCCTGAATATAGCCAGAAAACCCTTGGCAACCACGAACATAATCTTGACTGAAAATTCAGTCAAGGAGAGTGGTGGCGGTCACCCTCGCGTGCATGCGTTGGGGCGGAGCGGGTGGCATGCCGATGCGGGAGGTGCTCGGGAGCCCCCGGCAGGCGCCGTGGCGGCGAAGCCCTTGCCGGGCGCGCGGGTAGCGCCGGCCGAAATCGACTGTGCCCCGCCGGAATCCGGCGGGGCACGGTGGTTTGGGTCCGACTACGGGCCGATTGCCGTCAGGTGCAGCGCAGCAGGGCGGTGCGGAGGTTGCGCCCGCGCACATCGTCGAGCACCGCCATGCCGAGGCGATTCATGATGTAGCCGAAGCCGAGACCCGTTGCGGGATCGGCGAATCCGAACGAACCGCCGTAGCCGGTCGTGCCGTAGGCGCGTTTGTCGGTGCCGAAACGGAAGCTGCCGCGGGACTTGCGGAAACCCAGGTGATAGCGGCTGGGGGTGAGCAGGACCAGGTCCTCGGCGGGAACGTCGTCGGCGGTATCCGCGCTGGCCAGGCGGTCGAGAAGGGCCGTGTCGATGGGGAGTTCGCCGGTCTGCCCGGCGGCCGCGCCGTAGACGCGGGCCAGCGCGCGGGCGGTGCCGACGCCGCCCGCGGCGGGGCTCTCCACCGACAGGAACTCGCGGCGCGAGGCCCGCGCGGGCGCGCCGACCTGCGGGCTGTTCAGCGCCCGGAAGGACAGGCCGCGCTTGGCGTAGAGCTGAACGCCGATGCGCACCGGCAGATCCCGTTCGAAGCGCAGGATGTCCAGGCCCTCGGTCGCGGACAGCGTGGCCACCCGATCGAGCGAGATCTCCTCCGGCATACCGATGTAGAACTGCAGGTCGAGCGGCTTCGCGAAATCCTCGGCGAGCACGCGGCCCAGGGTGCGCCCGGCCGGTTCGACCCGGCGCAACAGCTCGCCCTGATAGAGGCCCGCGGTGATCGGGTGATAGCCGTGCCGGGTTCCCGGCTGCCACAGCGGCTTCTGGGCGGCGAGGGTCACCGCGAGCGCGTCCAGGTCGGCCATGTCCGTCAGGCGCACCGGACGGTCGAGGGCGGCCAGCCCGGCCTGATGGTCGAGCAGCTGGCGGACGGTGATCGACTCCTTGCCGTGCGCGGCGAACTCGGGCCAGTACTCGGCCACCGGGGTCTCGTACTCCAGCCACCCGCGCGAGACCGCCGACGCCATGACGAAGGCCGTGACGCCCTTGGTCGAGGACCACACCGGGGTCATGGTGTCGCGCGCCCACGCCTTCGTGCGCTTGCGATCGCGGTACCCGGCCCACAGGTCGACCACCGGCCGATCCCCGTCGTAGACGGCCACGGCCGCACCGATCTCGCCGTGCTGCTCGAAATTGCGCCGGAACGCATCGGCAACCGGCCCGAACCCGCTGTCCACCTCGCCGTGGACCGTGACCCGCTCACTCATGGTGAAACCGATCGTAGCGGTGCCCGTGGACCGGCCTCCGGGACGCTCGAAGGGTCATCGGCTCGCCGGGACGGGCAGGTCGAGCTCGTGCCGGGTCAGGAAATCGAGGATCGTGGCGTGCCAGGCGCGGGGATGTTCGAGCATCAGGACGTGACCCGCCGGGATCTCGGCGTACTCGGCGCCGGGGATCGCGGCGGCCAGGTGACGGGAGTTGGCGGGGTCGACGAGGAGGTCCTCGGTGGCCGCGATGACCAGGGTGGGGACCGAGAGCGCGGGCAGGTCGGCGGTCACGTCGGCGGTGGTCACCAGGGCCGCCTGGGCGAGCACGCCGCCGGGGACGTCGGCCGCGGTCCGGGCGATCATCTCGGTGATCTGTTGCGGGGGAAGGGCATTGGTGAACTCGGCGCTGAAGCCCGCGAGGAGCACCACGCGCGCGAAGGACTCGACATCGCCCGCGGCCAGCGTGCGCTGCCAGAGTTCGGCCGTCGCCCGCGCCCGGTGATCGGCCCGGGCGAAGCCCGCCGCCAGGACCAGCGCCCGCACGCGGTCCGGATGCCGGGTCGCCGCGCGGATCGCGACCGCCGACCCCAGCGAGTAGCCGATGAGGGTGAAATCGTTCGCGCCCGACTCGACGGCGGCGGCCACCAGCGCGTCGGCCAGGGCGTCGAGGTCGAGCGGGGTGTCATCGGCCGGGTAGTCCGAGCCGATCACCGTGTGGCGCGCGCTCAGCAGCGGAATCAGCGAGCCGAAATTCGGCTCGATCCCGCCGCCCGCACCGTGCGCGAGCACGATCGCGGGGCCGGATCCGGTCACCTGGGTCGAGAGCGAAATGTTCGTCATGGCACGGACGTTAGGCATTGACATGGATGTGAAGGTCAACCCCGTATGCGGGAGGTCACAGTGCTGATCGGCGAACTCTCCCGGCGCACCGGCGTGCCCACCCGCCTCCTGCGCTACTACGAGGAACAGTCCCTGCTCACCGCGCACCGCGACCCCAACGGCTACCGCTCCTACACCCCCGACGCCCCCGCCCGCGTCGCCCGCATCCGCGAACTCCTCGACGCCGGCCTGCCCACCCGCGACATCCGCGCCCTGTTGCCCTGCACCACCGACACCGGCTTCGAGCACTGCGACCACTCCCGAAAAGTCCTGCACGACGGCCTGACCCGCCTCGACACCCGGATCGCCGACCTGACCCGCCGCCGCGAACTCCTCGCCGCCCACCAGGACCCGAACCCGCGCTGACCCGCTTCGCCGGCTGTCGATGGGTCGACGGCCACCTGCCGCCGAGATTCCGCCCGGAGTGGAGGCCGGGTGGTCGCCGGGCGAGTCGGCCCGGGAAGGCCGCCGGAATCGGGCAGCTCGCGCGAGCACCGCGGCACCGGACGTTCGGTATCCGCTTTCGCGGATCGGGCAGGCGGTGGGTCTTCGCCGCGCTGCGCACCGCCGGTCGCACTCGCCGAGGAAAAGCCCACGGCGTGGGGTGATTCCGCACCGTGGTGCGACCGGGCGCATCGGGAACACATGGTGCGCTTGCAGATTGCTGGGGCGGGTAGAGGGCGGCTTCGACACGGGGCGCGGGTGCGGGATCGAGGTAGATCAGCCGGTAGCGTGGGGGTTCGTGCCTGGAATCTCTCTGATTACCGGTTCGTTGCTGCGAACCAAACCTGTGGAACAGCTCGCGTCGGACGGGGAGCACACCGCGCTGCGGCGGAGCATGGGGCTGGTGCCGCTGATCTCGCTGTCGGTGGGCGCGACACTGGGCACCGGGATCTTCGTGGTGCTGGGGGAGGCCGCGCCGCTGGCGGGGCCCGCGGTGGTCATCTCGTTCGCGATCGCCGCACTCGCGGCCCTGTTCTCGGCGCTGTCGTACGCGGAACTGGCGGGGGCGGTACCGGTATCGGGCTCGGCGTACTCGTACACCTATGCCACCCTCGGGGAGATCGTGGCCTGGGTGTGCGGGTGGTGCCTGCTGCTGGAGTACGGGGTGTCGGTGGCGGCGGTGGCCGTGGGGTGGGGCGCGTACCTGAACGAATTCCTGGGATCGACCGTCGGATGGCGGATTCCGGACGCGCTGTCGTCCGCGCCGAGCGAGGGCGGGATCATCAACCTGCCCGCCGCCGTCGTCGTGCTGATCGCCATGGCCGTACTGCTGGACGGGATTCGAGAAAGCGCGCGGGTCACGACCGTCACCACGATCATCAAGGTCGCGGTCCTGGTGTTCTTCGTCGTCGTCGCGGTCACCGCCTTCGACTCCGACAACCTCCACCCCTTCGCCCCGGCCGGGGTCGCGGGCGTCGGCGCCGCCGCCTCCATGGTGTTCTTCTCCTTCATCGGCTTCGACGCCGCCTCCACCGCCGGTGAGGAAGCCAAGAATCCGCAGCGGGATCTGCCGCGGGCGATCATCATCTCGCTCGGCATCGTGACCCTCATGTACGTGCTGGTCGCCCTGACCGCCGTCGCGGCCGTCGGCGTGGACGAGGTCAGCGGCTCGGGGGCCTCGCTCGCCACCGTGCTCGAAAGCGTCACCGGGAGGGATTGGCCCGCAACCATTCTCGCCGCCGGCGCGGTGATCGCCATCGCCTCGGTGGTGCTCACGGTGCTGTACGGGCAGACCCGCATCCTGGTCGCCATGTCTCGCGACGGGCTCATGCCGCGCGTGTTCTCCCGTGTCGGCGCCAAACGGGTGCCCACCGTCAACACCGTGATCGTCGGCGGTGTCGTCGCCGTGCTCTCGGCGCTCATCCCGCTCGGAGAACTGGTGAACGCCACCAACATCGGCACCCTGGTCTCGTTCGGCCTGGTGAACGTCGGCGTGCTCGTGCTGCGCCGCACCAAACCCGAGCTGCCGCGCACCTTCCGGACCCTGGTGCCGCTGGTGCCCGTGCTCGGGGTGGCCATGTGCGTGTGGCTGCTCGCGCATCTGCCGGGCGTGACCTGGCTGGCCTTCCTGCTCTGGTCCGCGGTCGGGCTGCTCGTCTACTTCGGATACGGCCGCCGCCGATCGCTGTTGAATCGGGCCCGGACTCCGGGCGGCGGCGATGGCTCGTAGGCTCGATGGTGTGCGAGCGCTGGAGCAGATTCGAAATTGGCCGGTTCGGCACGCCGCGGCGGGTGTCGCGGTGCGCGGTAAGGGCGGGGTCGACGCCGAGGGGGAGACCGATCGGGTCTTCCGGCTCGCGTCGGTGACCAAACCCCTTGTGGCCTACGCGGTTCTGGTCGCGGTGGAGGAGGGCGCGGTCGAACTCGATCAACCCGCCGGACCGCCCGGATCCACCGTGCGGCATCTGCTCGCGCACACCTCCGGGCTGGCCTTCGACACCACCGAGGTGCTGGCCGAGCCCGGCGCGCGGCGGATCTATTCGAGCGCCGGATTCGAGGTACTCGCCGATTTCGTCGCCGGGCAAACCGGAATAGCGTTCGACCGCTACCTGCACGAGGCCGTTTTCGAGCCGCTCGGCATGACATCGTCCGTGCTCGACGGCCCTGCCGGGCACGGGGCGCGCTCCTCGGTCGCCGATCTCCTGCGATTCGCCAGTGAATTGCTGGACCCGGTTGTCGTTAGTCAGGAATTGCTCGGCGACGCCTGCGCAGTGCAGTTCCCGGACCGCAACGGAATACTGCCCGGCTACGGGTCGCAGCGGCCCAACGATTGGGGTCTCGGCTTCGAAATTCGCGACCACAAGCTGCCGCACTGGACGGGTGGGTCCAACTCGCCGGGAACCTTCGGGCACTTCGGGCAAACCGGAACATTTCTGTGGGTCGACCCGGACGTCGGCATAGCGTGTCTCGCGCTGGCGGACGAAAATTTCGGTGACTGGGCGCGCGCGGCGTGGCCGACCCTCAGCGACGCCGTGATCGCGGAGTTTGCGTAGAACGCCGACACGGCCGATAAGTAACACACGTAACACCGGACACTCCAGTAAGCTCGGGCATCGCTGGCTCGATGGGTCGTTGGGGAAGACGTCCCCGTCGGAGCCGGAGGTGTTAGTGGTGCGCGGATCGAATCAGTTCGCCGACGCGACGTCTGGTGTCGTCTACATCCACTCGTCGCCGGCCGCGCTGTGCCCGCACATCGAATGGGCACTCACCTCGACCCTCAAGGCGCCCGCGAAACTGCGCTGGACCGCGCAGCCCGCGGCGCCGGGAAATTTGCGCGCGACCACCGATTGGTACGGTCCGGTCGGTACCGGCGGGCGGTTAGCCAGCGCATTGCGAGACTGGACCGTCCTGTCCTTCGAAGTCACCGAGGACGCCAGTGAGGGTGTGGACGGTGAACGGTTCAGTTTTGTTCCGGGCCTCGGATTATGGAGCGGCGCGACGAGCGCGAATGGCGATGTCATGGTCGGGGAAATGCGATTGCGCGCCATTGTCGAGCAGGCCCGCGGCAATGGCCGGAGCTCGGCCACCGATATCGCCGCCGAGATCGACCGCGCCCTCGGCACCGCCTGGGACGACGCCCTCGAACCCTTCCGCTGGGCCGAGGAAGGCGCCGAGGTCACCTGGCTGCGCCGCGACGTCGGCTGATGCACCGGTCGCCCGGCCCCGGGAGCTCCGCACCGATACCGTCGAACGTGCGTGTCGTGCACGGGAATCGCCCGGCGCGCGTCGAGAATCCGCTGGCGGGTATTCGGCAGATCGAGACAGGAGTTCGCATGCGCATCGGTTCATCGGCCCTCGTGGTACTCGGCGCGGTCGCGGTGCTCGCGACAGCGGGCTGCAGCGACGACTCGACCTCCGAGTCCGCCCCCGCCACCTCCGCCGAGGCGTCCGCCCAGGATTCCCGCCCCGCCGCACCCCTCGACCCGAAACTGCCCGTCGTGGACTGCGGCCCCGGCCCCCTCGGCCTGGCGGTCGTCGCCTACACCCAGAAGGGCACGGAATTCTGCGGCACGGCGCTGGCCGTCACCACGTCCTATACCGACGCCCGCAAGACCCAGGAGAGCGGCGACATCCCCGTCACCATCGAGAACGTGCGCTGGATCTGCGGTGAGCGCCAAGGGGATCCGAATCCCTTCCAGGAGTGCTCGAGCCAGAACGAGTCCGCGGATCGGATTCGACTCCAGTCCTGAGCGCGATGCCTCACGATGTGGCGGGTCGTCGTTCGGCCCGCCGCACCGCGACGAAGTTGACCGCCGCCAGCACCGGCAGCGTCACCGCGAAGACCGTGGGCGCGATCATGTACGTGTCGATGGACAGCGCCCCGGTGTTGGTATCGACGACCAGGCTCTGGGTAACGAGGAAGACCGCGAGCAGCGCGCCGCCCACCGCCCAGCCCAGCACGATCGCGCCGGAGATTCTGCGCGGCAACAGAAAAGCGGCCCCGATGGGTACGGCGGCGGCGAACAACGCGGCCGTGGCGAACTGCCAGGCGTAGCCCGGGCTCAGCGCGGCCCGCTCGTCGATCGGTGCGTGCGCCAGCAGCAGCGCGACCGAGCCGATCCCGCCCAGCGCCGCGCTCGCGATTCCGAATCCGTCCCGCGGCGACCGGAACTCGAACTCTCGCCGCCACCCGGTGAGCAGCGCGACCGCCGCCACCGCGCCGCCCGCGACGATCGCCGCCTGCCCGCCGACCAACAGCCGATACCCCGTCGCGACCGAGAGGTCCGAGCCGCTGCTCGCCATCCACGCCGGCAGTTCGGCGAACGCGACCACACCCCACAGCGCGGCCAGCCCGAACCCGGCGAGCGCCGCCGCGCCCGCCTCCGGTCCGATCCGCCGCCCGAACACGAACCGCCGGGCGCAGGCGATAGCCCCCGCCGCCAGCGCCCCGATCCCGAGCGCGCGAACATAGAACTCGCCGTGGGTGAGCACGAGCCCGATGTCGTACGGATGCGGGAAACCTATACCGGAATAGCTATAAGTCGCGAAGGTCGCGCCCCCGCTCCACAGCACGAGCACTCCGCCGAGAACGACCGCGATCACGGCCACCCAATTGCAGATTCGGACAAACCTCTCCCGATTGGGAGTAGTCGGGCCCTGCTCCGCCGACCCCGCCCGCGGCGATCCGGACTCCGAGAGCACCAACTCCCGCCTGGCGGCCGCCGATACGCGCGGCACGTCGTTCGCGGCGACGGCTGTCAGCGCGTCACGAGCCGCGCTCGCCTGTGCAGTCGGGGGTGTGGTCAGCAGACTTCCCAAGGTGTGCACCGCGTCTTCGCGGACCTCCGGCCGCGGGTCGTTCAGCCGCCCGCGCAGTGCTTCCGGCAGCGGATCACCTGTGGTCGGCGGTCCCGAGGAAGCTCGCCCGATGATGGCCCGGGCCCCGGCCTCGTTGTACCCGGCCTGCCCCGGGGGCTGCTGCCCGGTTCGTCGCGACGGATCCCGTCCGGGCACCGACGCCGGGTTCGCGCTGTGTTCGGCTGTGGGCGGGGCATTCCCGCCGGGGGACCCGGGCATCGGTGTGTGGGCGGCGGGGTCGGACGGGTAGGGGAGGGTCTCGTCGTGTTCGGTGGAGAACGGTAGTGGGGTGGGGTCCGGCACGGGGCGTGGGCCGGATTGTTCGGTGAGTGAGGGGGATCCGGGGCGGCGGACCCGAGTCGGGTGGGCGGCCTGGTTCAGGACCGCGCGGGCGGCGGTGGCCAGGGCGGTGCAGGTGGGATAGCGGTTGCGGGGATCTTTCGCCAGGGCCGTGGCTATGACGTTGTTCAGGGCCGGGGGCAGGTCGGGGCGCAGGTCGGTCGGGCGCGGGGGCGGGGTGTGCATGTGGGCGGCGATCACGGGGGCGGGATCGCGGTGGGGGAAGGGCTTTCGGCCGGTCAGGATCTCGTAGAAGGTGCAGCCCAGGGAGTAGATGTCGGCGCGGTGGTCGGCCGGGTCGCCGTTGAAGCGTTCGGGAGCGGTGTAGGCCAGGGTCGCCACCAGGTGGGTGACGGTCAGGGAGTCGTCGAAGGCGCGGGCGATCCCGAAGTCGGACAGCACGGCTCGATCGGCGTCGTCATCGCTGCGGTCGATGAGGATGTTCGCGGGCTTCACGTCGCGATGCAGGATCCCGTGCCGGTGCGCGTAGTCCAGGGCGCGGGCGGCATCGGTCAGCAGATTCAGCGCCACCTCGGCGCGCACCCCGCCGCGGGCGGTCGCCGTCAGCGTCGCGGCGTCCCCGCCGTTGACGAACTTCATACAGATCCACGGCGTCTCGTCATCGGGACCGCTGCGGTCGTAGATGGGCACGATGTGCGGATGCTCGAGCCGCGCCACCAGCGCGGCCTCCCGATCGAAGCGGGCGCGCACCCCCGCGTCCCGGGCCGCGTCCTCGTTGAGGATCTTCAGCGCGATGCGACGTTCGAGCCGCGGATGCGCGGCCAGATACACCCGGCCCATCCCGCCCACACCCAGCTCACGCTCGATCGTGTACCCGGCGAAGACCGCCCCCGGATCCAGCCGCATAGCGCCGCCTCCGCCGAAATTCCCTGTGCCAGCGAGAAAACCCTACGCCTCCGGCGCGTGCGGGGCAGGGGATCGGCTCGAGGGCGTCGGTGCACGAACCGAAGAACCGGAGGCGGGCCGTGCTCGCCGGCCGGCGGGGCAGTCGTTGCGGCGGGGCCGGGCACGGAGCGGAATCGCCCACGGGGACAGTTGCATTCCGCGTGGGATCCGGCTCGTGCCGGGCCCCGGCGAGGGTGCACGGCAACCCATATACATAACCGTGGGCGGTCTCCGAAGAGACCGCCCACGGTGAGCTGTTGGAAAGACCTACAGCGGAATGTTCTTCAAATGGCTCGGCCGCGACGGCGCGGCGGCCAGGGCCGCGGCGATGACCGACCGGGTCTTGGCCGGATCGATGATCTCGTCGACCACGCCGATGGCCACGGCCCGTTCCACACCGCCCGCGATCTGCTCGTGCTCGACGGTGAGGCGCTCGATCAGCGCCTCGCGCTCGGCCTCGGGCGCGGCGGCGATGGCCTTCTTGTGCAGAATGCCGACCGCGGCCTTGGCGCCCATGACCGCGACCTCGGAGCCCGGCCAGGCGTACACCGCGGTCGCGCCCAGCGAGCGAGCGTTCATGGCGATGTAGGCGCCGCCGTAGATCTTGCGGGTCACCAGGGTCACGCGCGGGACGCGGGCCTCGGCGAACGCGTGCAGCAGCTTCGCGCCGCGGCGCACCACGCCCTCCCACTCCATGCCGACACCGGGCAGGTACCCCGGGACGTCGGTCAGGACCACCAGCGGAATGCCGAACGAATTGCACAGGCGCACGAAACGCGCGGCCTTCTCGGCACTCTCGGAGTTGAGGCAGCCGCCCATGCGAATGGGGTTGTTGGCCAGCACGCCGACGGTCCGCCCGCCGAGCCGGCCCAGGCCGGTGACGATGCTGCGGGCGTAGCCGCCCTGCATCTCCTCGAAAGTGCTTTCGCCGTCGACGTTGTCGAGCAGCTCGTGCACGATCGGCTTCACGTCGTAGGCGCGCTTGGCCGACTCCGGCAGCATGGCCTTGAGATCGACGTCGCCGTGCGCGGCGGCGGTCAGATCGAATTCGCCCTGCTCGGCGAACATCGAGACCAGCCGGCGGCCGCGGTGCATGGCATCGGCCTCGTCATCGGCCACGATGTGGCAGACGCCGGACTTCTTGCCGTGGGTGACCGGCCCGCCCAGGGTCGCCATATCCACGTTCTCGCCGGTGACCGAGCGAACCACATCGGGACCGGTGACGAAGATACGGCCTTCGGGGGCCATGATCACGATGTCGGTGAGGGCCGGACCGTACGCGGCGCCACCGGCGGCGAAGCCGAGCACCACGGAGATCTGCGGGACGAGACCGGACGCGCGAACCATGGCCTCGAAGACCAGTCCGACGGCGTGCAGGGCCTCGACACCCTCGGCGAGCCGGGCGCCGCCCGAATGCCAGATGCCGACAACAGGAGTCTTGGAGTCGATCGCGGTGTCGATCGCGTCGACGATGTGCTTGCAGCCCTCCACGCCCATCGCGCCACCCATGACGGTCGCGTCGGAGCAGTAGGCGATCGTGCGCACGCCGTCCACTTCGCCGATCGCGGCGAGCACGCCCGACTTGTCGCGGGGATGCAGCGGAAGAACGGTGCCGGGATCGAAGAATCGCTGCAACCGGCCCAGCGGATCGCGGGGATCAGTCGCTGTGTCAGCATGAGCGGGGGCCATTATGGTCATCGCAAACTCTCCTCTTGTTAAGGAAGTGCGGTCGCTGAGAGCGGCTGCGAAATGTCGAAGTCCCGGCGGGAAGTTTCTCGTGGGGAGCCCAGTGGGTGCGGGTTCCCCAGCAGAAGTCCCCGCCGGGACCACTTGTCTTACGAACCGGCGCTGATCCGAGCCGCGTTAACGGCTCGGAGATGCGTCAGTACCGGCCGAAGGCGAGCGCGACATTGTGCCCACCGAAACCGAAAGAGTTGTTGATCGCGTACTCGATGTCCTGACGGCGAGCCTCGCCGTGCACGACATCCAGGTCGATCTCCGGATCCTGGTTCTCGAGGTTCAGCGTCGGGGGGACGATGCCGTCCCGAACACTGAGGACCGTGAGCACCGACTCGAGCGCGCCGACGGCGCCGATCGAGTGGCCCAGGGCGGACTTGGGCGCGTAGACCGAGGCGTGCGAAACCCCTGCCTTGTGAATCGCGTTCTTCTCCGCGAGGTCACCGATGGGGGTGGCCGTCGCGTGAGCGTTGACGTGGGTGATGTCCTTGGGGGACAGACCCGCGGTCTGGATGGCCCGGGTCATCGCGCGACCCGCGCCGGTGCCCTCCGGATCCGGCGCCACGAGGTGGTAGCCGTCCGAAGTGATACCCGCGCCCATCAATCGGGCGTGGATGGTGGCGCCACGTGCCTTGGCGTGCTCCTCGGTCTCGAGGACCATGAGCGCGCCCGCCTCGCCGAAGACGAAGCCGTCGCGATCCTTGTCGAAGGGACGCGAGGCGCCCTTCGGATCGTCGTTGCGGGTGCTCATCGCACGCATCATCGAGAAGGCCGCGATCGGAACCGCGTCGATGAAACCTTCGACACCACCGGTGACGACCATGTCGGCGTCACCCATGGCGATCATCCGCCAGGCGTTGGCAATGGCCTCCGAACCCGACGAGCACGCCGAGACCGGAGTGATCACTCCTGCCCGGGCCTGGAGTTCCAGGCCCACGACAGCCGACGGACCGTTCGGCATGACCATCTGAACAGCCAGCGGCGAGATCTTGCGATAGCCGCCGTTCTTCAGCTTGTCGACCGAGTCGATGAGGGCGTCGCCGCCGCCGAGACCGGTACCGATGGCCACACCGAGGCGCAGCGGGTCGATCTCCGGCGTGCCGGCGTTCTTCCACACCTCACGACCGAGGACCATCGCCAGCTGCTCGACGTACGCGAGCCGCCGGCATTCGACCCGGCTGAGCAGGGTGTCCGGCCGAACCTTCAGGTGACCACCGATACGGACCGGGAGGTCGTACTCGGTGATGAAGTCATCCTCGAGAACGTCGATGCCGCTCTCGCCATTGAGGAGGCCCTTCCACGTCGCATCGACGTCACCGGCGATCGACGTGGTCGCCGCCATGCTGGTTACGACGATGTTGGGGAAGTTCCCGTTCAAGGTGGAAGGAGTGGTCACAGTTCGGTCCTACTCGCTTCCGAACTTGGCCTTGAGCTCGCTGGCCGCATCGGCGTTCTCGGCCTCGAGCTTCTGGATGTACGACACGGCGTCGCCGACGGTCTTCAGGCTGGCGAGATCCTCGTCGGGGATCTTCACGCCGTACTTGTCCTCGGTCTGAACGGCGATCTCGACCATCGAAAGGGAGTCGATGTCCAGGTCGTCGACGAAGGACTTCTCGATCGTGACCTCGGAGGGCTCGATACCGGTCACCTCTTCGATGATCTTGCCAAGCTCTTCGACGATCTGTTCCTGGGTCAAAGCGGCCACTGTGGTGGCTCCCTTCATATTCCTGATAGTTGGTCGGATTGTTTTTTGTTGCTGCGGTCGTGTTCGCGTCGTCGCCGTTGACGATGCGGACCGCGAGTCAAGCTAGTCGGTGGCTGTGAGCTCGACCAGCGCGGGGATGTCCCCGGGGGTCTTGAGCGCCAGATTCGGGGTGCCCTTGAGCTCCCGCTTGGCGATACCGACCAGAGTTCCCGCCGGCGGCAGCTCTGCCACCGCGGAAACGCCCGCCGCACGGACGGTTTCGGTGCACAGGTCCCACCGCACGGGGCGGGTGACCTGGGCAGCGAGCTTGTCGATCGCGTCCTGGCCGGAGACGACCGGCTTGCCGTCGAAGTTCGACAGCAGCGTCCGGGTCGGCTCGCCGGGAACGATCTTGGCTATGGCCGCGGCCACGGCGTCCTGGGCAGGAGCCATGAATGCGGTGTGGAAGGCGCCGGCGACCGGCAGAGCCCGGACCCGCGCCTTTTCCGGTGCGCTGTCCGCCAGCTCGGCGAGCGCGTCCAGCCTACCGGCGGCCACGATCTGACCGACCGCGTTGCGGTTGGCCGGGATCAGGCCGAGTTCTTCGAGCCGGGCGAGCACGGCGGCTTCGTCACCGCCGAGCACCGCGGACATTCCGGTCGGCTCGAGTGCGCAAGCCTTGGCCATCTCCGCGCCGCGGAGAGCGGCCAGTGCCACCGCGTCGTCGGCCGAGATGACCCCGGCGACGGCAGCGGCGGCGAGTTCGCCGACCGAGTGTCCGGCGACGATGGTATCGCCGGGCAGCGAATCCTGGGGGATTTCCGCGAAAGCCAACAGGGCAGCCGCCACAACCAGGGGCTGAGTCACCGCGGTATCGGTGATCTCCTCCGCGGTTGCGGTCGTGCCCAAGCGAAGCAGGTCCAGTCCCGAGGCCTTCGACCACAGTGCGATTCGATCAACCGCACCGGGCAGTTCGAGCCATGGGGTGAGCATGCCTGGTGTCTGAGAGCCCTGTCCGGGCGCGAACAACGCGATCACGCCTCTAAGAGAACACTGTGAGGCCGGTCTCCAGAGATGTCGGCGCGAATGAAGGTTTGCGGGCAGTTTTGTGGGGAGTCCACAAACGGCCACGTGGCTCGGCCGGATCGTCCGATTCCCGAATCGCGTTACACCCCATCTACCGGATCTGTGACGGGCGCTACATCTGAGGCTGAAGTGGGCGATTCGTTACGGGTTCGTGTCAGCCTGCCTATCGTGGAGGCGATTCGTAACACGTAGGCATCGCGCGGATTCATCGGATCCCGGCCCGTGATGTCGGCGATACGCTTCAACCGATAGCGGACGGTGTTTGGATGAACGAACAGTTGCCGCGCACAAGTTTCGACGGCTCCGCCGCAGTCGAGATAGGCGTCCAGGGTGTTGGCCAGGTCGCTGGCGGCGGCCAACGGTAACACAAGATTCTCGTTGAGGGCGTTCACTGCCGCCCTGTCCCCGAGCAGGGCTCGTTCGGGCAGTAGTTCCGAGGCGTGGACCGGGCGCGGAGCGCCTCGCCAGCCCACCACCGCCTCCATGCCGGCCATGGCCTCGACCGAGCTGATGTGCGCCGCGGACAGCGTGCGGGTGGTCGGGCCGATGACGACGGGACCGTCGGAGAAGACCTCGGCGAGCAGATCCGCCAGGAACGGTGAGGGATAGAGGGGATCGCCCAGGTGGCCGCTGACCACCATCACCAGCCGGGCGCCCTGCACCACGGCCAGGGCCGCGCGATTGTGCCGGGCGGCGATCGCGTGCACCGCGCCCATGCTGTTGACCTGATCGCTGGGCGGGGTGCCCACCAGCACGGTGGCCGGGGCGGTCGCGTCCCAGTTCAAAGTCGCTGCGCGGGAAAGCATTTCGGGTCCGGTGTCGCCGCGTACGACGGCGTCCACGACCAGGGCCTCCAGCCGGGTGTCCCACGCGCCGCGCGATTCGGCCGCGCTGGCGTACACCGAGGCGGCCGCGAAACCGAGCTCACGCCCGTATCGCAGCACCGCCTCGGTGAGCGCCACCAGCTGCCGGTCGTTGCGCGCGAGCGCGGGCAGCCACTGTTCGAAGAACTCCATGGCCACCCGGACCATGTCGACGGTCTGGCGCAGCGTCAGCCGCCGCGCCAGATCGTCCGGGATCACCTGGAAGGCGTCCAGGCTGAACCTGATGTCGCTCTCGGGATCCTGCAGCCACTCCAGGAAGTTCACCACCGCCGTCTGCACCAGCATCTGGACCCCGGCCCGTTGGGCGGCATCGAGATTGGCGAAGAACGGCAACCGATCCTGCATCGACGACACGGCCTCGGTGGAGAGCCGTCCCGAGAACTGCTTCACCCGTTTGAGCAGGGTGTCCGGCAGTGGATCCCGGGTTTGCCGATTCGGGGAGAGCGCGCCGGTCGGGAGGTAGACCTCGTGTTCGGAGGAGCCTTCGTTGATCCGGCGCGGCCTCGGCGGTTTACGTTCCACAGTGTTTATCGTGCGTTATGCGTCTCCGCCTTCGGTACCGGGTGCCGCCTTCGGCGCGGCGTTGACGTCGTCGATCCGGTAGCGGGCGGCGGCTTCCACCAGCGTGGCCTGGTCGATCTTGCCCGCTTTGGCCAATCCCGACAGTGCCGCGATCACGATCGATGCCGCGTCCACATTGAAGACCCGGCGTGCCGCGGGCCGCGTGTCGGAGAAGCCGAAACCGTCGGTGCCGAGGGAGATGAACTCGCCCGGAACCCACTGGCGGATCTGATCGGGCACCGCGCGCATCCAGTCCGAGGCCGCCACGAAGGGACCCTCGGCCTGCGAAAGCGCCTGTGTCACATAGGGCTGTCCCGGATCGGTGTCCGGATGCCGCAGCCGCGCGATCTCCTTGGCCAGGGCCTCCTTGCGGAGTTCGCCCCACGAGGTCACCGACCAGACATCGGCCTGCACACCCCACTCCTCGGCCAGCATCTGCTGTGCGCGCAGGCCGTCGGGCATGGTGACGCCCGCGACCAGGATCTGCGCGCGCACCGCGCCCTCACCGCCGCGCTTGTAGAGGTAGATGCCCTTGAGCAGGCCCTCCACGTCCAGGTTCTCCGGCTCGGCCGGCTGGGACTGCGGCTCGTTGTAGAGGGTGATGTAGTAGAAGATGTCCTCGCCGCCGAACTCGTGATGCTCCGAGCGGGCCTCGGGATCGGTGCCCGGCAGGGCTTCCTGGTAGCCGGTGATGCCGACGCCGCCGCCGTACATCCGGCGCAGGCCGTCCCGCACGATGTGGGCGAGCTCGAAGGAGAACGCCGGATCGTAGGGGACGCACGCCGGGTTGGTGGAGGCGAGCAGCAGCGAGTGACCGTCGTTGTGCTGCAGGCCCTCACCGGTCAGCGTGGTTCGCCCGGCGGTTGCTCCCAGGACGAATCCGCGGGCCATCTGATCGGCCGCGGCCCAGAGACCGTCGCCGGTGCGCTGGAAGCCGAACATCGAATAGAAGATGTAGAGCGGGATCATCGGCTCGCCGTGGGTGGCGTACGAGGTGCCCACCGCGGTGAACGACGCGGTCGAACCGGCCTCGTTGATGCCCTCGTGCAGGATCTGGCCGACCGAGGATTCTTTGTAGGCAAGCATCAAATCGGCGTCGACCGATGTGTACAACTGGCCGTTGCGGTTGTAGATCTTCAATGACGGGAACCACGAGTCCATACCGAAGGTGCGGGCCTCGTCGGGGATGATCGGCACGATGCGCTTGCCGATCTCCTTGTCGCGCAACAGTTCCTTCATCAGGCGCACGAAGGCCATCGTGGTGGCCACGCTCTGCTTGCCCGAGCCCTTGCGGACGGTGCGGTACGCCTCGTCGCCGGGGAGTTGCAGAGGCTTTGCCGCAGTGCGCCTCTCGGGCAGGAAGCCGCCCAGGTTCGCGCGCCGGCCCATCATGTACTGGATCTCCGGGGCGTCCATACCGGGGTGGTAGTACGGGGGCAGGTACGGATTCTTCTCGAGCTGCTCGTCGGTGATCGGGATGCGCTGCACGTCGCGGAAGGCCTTGAGGTCGTCCAGCGTCATCTTCTTCATCTGGTGCGTGGCGTTGCGGGCCTCGAAGTGCTTGCCCAGGCCGTAGCCCTTGATGGTCTTGGCGATGATGACCGTCGGCTGTCCCTTGTGCGCCATGGCCGCCGCGTAGGCCGCGTAGACCTTGCGGTAGTCGTGGCCGCCGCGCTTGAGGTTCCAGATGTCGCCGTCCGAGAGGCCCTTGACCAGTTCCTTGGTGCGCGGGTCGCGGCCGAAGAAGTGCTCGCGCACGTACGCGCCGTCGTTGGCCTTGTACGTCTGGAAGTCGCCGTCGGGGGTGGTGTTCATCAGGTTCACCAGCGCGCCGTCGCGGTCGGCCTGCAGCAGGGCGTCCCACTCGCGGCCCCACACGACCTTGATGACGTTCCAGCCGGCGCCGCGGAAGAACGCCTCGAGCTCCTGCACGATCTTGCCGTTGCCGCGGACGGGTCCGTCCAGGCGCTGCAGGTTGGCGTTGATGACGAAGGTGAGGTTGTCCAGGCCCTCGTTGGCGGCGACCTGAATGAGCCCGCGCGATTCGGGCTCGTCCATCTCACCGTCGCCCAGGAACGCCCACACGTGCTGATCGGAGGTGTCCTTGAGCCCGCGGTCGTGCAGGTAGTGGTTGAAGCGCGCCTGGTAGATGGCGTTCATCGGGCCCAAACCCATGGAGACCGTGGGGAATTCCCAGAAGTCGGGCATCAGGCGCGGGTGCGGGTAGGACGACAGGCCTGCGCCGGGGCCGCCGTGCGAGTACTCCTGGCGGAAGCCGTCGAGCTGATCCTCGCTGAGGCGGCCTTCGAGGAAGGCGCGCGCGTACACGCCGGGGGAGGCGTGGCCCTGGATGAAGATCTGGTCGCCGCCGCCCGCGTGGTCCTTGCCGCGGAAGAAGTGGTTGAAGCCCACCTCGTACAGTGCCGAGGAGGAGGCGTAGGTCGAAATGTGGCCGCCCACACCGATTCCCGGTCGCTGCGCGCGGTGCACCATGACCGCGGCGTTCCAGCGGATGTAGGCGCGGAAGCGGCGTTCGACCTCTTCGTCGCCCGGGAACCAGGGTTCGTTCTCGGTGGGGATGGTGTTGACGTAGTCGGTGGAGGTGAGTGCCGGAATGGCGACGTGGCGTTCACCGGCGCGCTCGAGCAGACGCAGCATGAGGTAGCGGGCGCGGCCGGGGCCTTCTCGCTTCAGCATTTCGTCGAAGGAGTCGAGCCATTCGCTGGTTTCCTCCGGATCGATGTCCGGAAGGTATGACGCCACCCCCTCGCGGATCACTCGGACCCGGCCCCCCGCCGGGGTTTTTCGTGCCGTGCCGTTTGTGGGACTCGACGAAGAAATCGGGTGCATCAGGTCGGTCAAGACGATTGCTCCTCGTACACAGGGATGAGACATCTGATAAGGCGTCATTACCCCGGGTTGTCGCTGGTGGGCGGCATACCCGTAACGATTGGTCCAGGGCGCACCTCACATCCTCGTGCATGGTGCGTCCCAGGTCATCATGTCAGTCGGGAATCGCGTACGGTTTCCAGGGAACCGGCCGAGGCAGCAAGGGGAGGACGATGAAGCAGCTGAACCCGCGGAGGTTCGGATTGGTCTGCGCCACAGCCGCGGTCGGTTTCGGGCTGGTTTTGGCCGGTTGCGCCAACGAAATCGAGGGTACGCCGACGGTGAACGAGGCCGACGCGACCGCGTATCGGGCCGAGGCGGCGACGTCGTCGGCGGCCGCGAGCTCGTCGAAGAAGGCGGCGGCCGAGGCCAAGGCGACGGCGGACAACTGCACCCCGTTCCGCACCACGACCGGCACGGCTGTGGATCGCTACAACGACTTCGTCGACGCGCACGACGCCAACGCGCCGGATCAGACCGAGAAGCGGGACACCGCGGCCACCGCGCTGGAGGACGCCGCGAAGACGGTCGAGGCTCAGGTGACCGCGTCGGGCGCGGACCTGCCCACCGAGCTGGCGCAGAAGTTCACCGACTACGTGGTCGCCGCGCGCGGACTCGCGACCGAAGTGCGCAAAATGTCCAGTACTGCGCTCGTCGGGCCGCTCAACGACGCAAGTCGGCAGGTCAACGACGCCTTGAACGCCGTGCGGAGCGCGTGCCCGGCGCGGTGAGGTCGCGGCGATTCGAGGCTCACATACGACATTTAGGGTGCGAATTCGGCCGATCGGCTTGCGCTGCGGCCCATAACCATGTTCGCTTGCATCTACCTATTGTCTGGAGTTGAGGAGGACGCCACCGTGGTCGCCGCGGCGGACGCGCAGAACTACGCTCAGAAGCTTGGCATTTCACACGGAATGGTGATTCAGGAACTGGGCTGGGACGACGATACCGACGACGACCTGCGGGCCGCCGTTGAAGAGGCCATCGGGTCGGAACTGCTCGACGAGGACACCGATGAGGTCGTCGACGTCGTGCTCTTGTGGTGGCGGGACGGTGACGGCGACCTGGTCGACGAGCTCCTCAATGTCATCACCCCCTTGGCCGATGACGGCATCGTCTGGGTCCTGACCCCCAAGACCGGGCATTCCGGCCATGTCGATCCGGCGGAGATCGCCGAATCGGCCCAGCCGGCCGGCCTGACCCAGACCTCGTCGATCAGCCTCGGTGATTGGTCCGGCAGCCGCCTGGTGCAGCCCAAGACGCCCTCGAAGCAGCGCTGACCCGCCGCTTCCGTAAGGTTTTCCGGTAGACGGGGCGCCCCCACGGGTGGGGCGCCCGCAAACGCAGGCCCCACAGGATGGTGGGTGCCCCCAGCCACACCAAGTAGGGACGCGCGCACCCGGCATACCCGTGGAGGTCCCCA